>NZ_JAMQOL010000043.1:0-11476 GCF_023717965.1 Paractinoplanes hotanensis
GGAGCCGGGAGCCGGGAGCCGGGAGCCGGGAGCCGGGAGCCGGGAGCCGGGAGCCGGGAGCCGGGAGCCGGGAGCCGTTTCACGTGAAACGGCGCAGGAAACAACGGCTCAGGCAGCCGTCAGCGCCATCATTTGCCACAGAGAGGTGGCGCCACACCCCGCGCAGAGGCCATCAGTCACCCGACGGGAGGACCCCTCGGGAGACTCCCACTCCAGCGACTCGCCCTCCACGCCGACCTAGAAACAAGCTTCGGTAAGTCGCGACGCCACCGAGGGATCATGCCGGCGGGCGACGTTTCGCGGACGCCAGGGCTACCGACACCATCCGGGTCGTGCTGCTCGAATCAGCCGCCTCGGTCCCCTGGCTGGACGCTTCGCCCCGCGTCTCTCATGGCGTTGGCAGGAAGTCGGTCCGAGCGAGGGTTGCCGCGCTATGGGATGCGATTGCAGCGTCGACAACATGACCAGTCAGGCGAGCAAGCCCAAATACCCGCGCCAACTGACCCTTCCTCCGCATGGGGACGGCCATCAGGGAGAAGCCCGCCGAATCGGCTTCGGAATGCCGACAAGGCCCTCACGTCGCCCCACCCCGGAGTCTGGGATCCCCGCATCCACCAAATCATCTGGCCGTTCGGCGCGTGGTTGCGACGACCACCTTGGTC
This sequence comes from Paractinoplanes hotanensis, assembly GCF_023717965.1. Classification (NCBI taxonomy): domain Bacteria; kingdom Bacillati; phylum Actinomycetota; class Actinomycetes; order Micromonosporales; family Micromonosporaceae; genus Paractinoplanes; species Paractinoplanes hotanensis. The sequence continues at coordinate 663 of NZ_JAMQOL010000043.1, forward strand.
GCTCGATCAACGGTCCACCACCGCGCGATTGACCAACACCGCAACCGGTGACTCGGTCGCAAAGTAATCCGCACGGAGATGCGTAGCGCGTCGTGAGGTGGAGTTCAAACGCTCGCCATGGACGACAACTTCAATCGTGCTCACGATCAACTCGACTGGCGGAGTGGTCGTCGGCACTCGGCCGATGTGTTGTGGCACGTTTGGCGCCGGTCTTCCGAAACACACTCTGCGCACGTGACACCAGGCAGCTGCCAGTCTGAAGTTCAACGGACATCGGCTCATGTGCGCTGTACTGGAAGTCGTCTCGGTGAAGCTCGCCGGCGCCTTACGGCACCATCGGGCGGGCTGGCCTTGCGCAGCGCAGCGGACGGTGGGGACCTGCCTAGCAGGAGCAGCAGGCCGAATCCTCCGTCGGCGTTGCTGCTGCCGCTGTCGCCCCCGGTGCCGTCGCCATCGCTGCCGCTGCCTGGCCGTTGCCGGGCGCTCCCCGCTGCTGGCACCACTGCCCCCATCGGCTGTCTTCGCGCAGCGCTGCGGATTGTGGAGAACCTGCCCCCGCACTGTGGAAGTAGTCGAAGCCCCCGTCAACGTTGATTCACGCCGACGGCGCGACCACCGCCACGGCTGCGACGCCAGCGCCGATGTCGCCGCTGCTGGCATCGCCGCTCCGCTGCTTTTCCACTGCGCGGATTGGAGCATCGTCTACCCAGTCCCGTTCCCATACCGTCCTGCGTTTCACGGATTCCGCGCCGCCGCGTCGCAACGTCAGACCGCACCTCCGTCGGCGAGCGCCCATACCGCTTCGGCTCGATACCAAGCTGCGGCGTCCTTCTGCGGCCGCACCGACCGGTTCTGGGGCTTTCACGCCTTCCTGCCGCTTCGTTCACCGCCCCCGTCCGGCGGGCGGGTCCCAGAGCTAACCGCGGGTTTGTACCGTGCCATTTTGGTCGTCCCGCCTACGCGCCGCCTTGCCGCTGTGGCTGTGGCTGTGGCTGTGGCTGTGGCTGTCGGAACTAAGCCGATCCAAACGCTATCGCTGCGGTGCGGGCACAGTGAATGTCGCCGTGGCCGTTCGAACGAGGGCCCGCCGGGCGAACAGACTCGCGCGTCCACGCAGTGACCAGCGCTTCGCGCGGCACTGTGGCCGCGACGGTGGCTGTCGAATTGACGGGGTGGCTTGCCGCGGTCATCCGGACTTACGGTCCGGGCCTTCACAGCACCAGCGATCGACCACCCAGCCGACTTCATAGCCACCAACTCGGTGACACTCGATCATGGCCACGGATTGATGGCCAGGACTCGTCTCACATGGCGCCGATGCTGCCCCCACTCGACGACGTTCACACCGTGGGCCGGACCCAACGTCACGGCGCCTGGCCGATCCCACCACGTCATTAACAAAATCATCGACCACGCCGCTGGAACCCGGCATCCGGCACCCCTGCCGGTGCCGGTGCCGGGTAGCAGGAGCAGGTCGTGTCCAGCCTGACCGCTCGTGGAGCCAGCACGCCTGAACGGGTATTCGAGGCCAAGGCTTGGGGCGGCAAGCCGAAATCCCAACCTTTCGACAGCGCCGCATCGTCTCAGTCGACGACAAAGGGCCGAACCGCTGGCGGGTCAGAGGAATCCGACTGCCAACCCCGGCAACTGGCTGCTGCCCATCTCGTCCCGCACTTCAAGGGAGGTGTCAGCTGAAGCTCAAGGTTCCAACATCGAGCGAATGAGAACCCTCATCAGGATTGCAGGCCGACGGCTGCCAACCGCGACCGCCTACGAAATCGACGCCCACATCGCCGAGACCGACGCGCCGGCCAGCTCTACGACCTTCCAACAACTCTGGCCGGCCGACAGTCCGTTCAACGAACCCGAACACTCGGACGCCGCTGACCAGGTCCTGGCTGCCTACCCTCAAGCATCGGTCCGAACCAACGGCCGAAGACAAGCAAGTCGTCGGAGTCGCCGACTTAACGACAGGCAGAAGCCGGAGCACAACGTCGGCAAGCCGCCCCCGCGCATGCCACGTGAACGCTCCGCGTCGCCTCGGCTGCGGCGACCTCCCCAAGCACGTCAAGCGAATCGGGACCTCCAAGCATTCGGGCTGAAGCACCGCTGACCGCGAGACAACCCAGCGGAAGAGAGATCGAGCCGCGCGGCACTCGAGCTGTTACGTCAGCTCACAGGACCATCTTCGGCCGCCAACCCAGGTGCAGGGCACACAGTCAATCGGGCGGGCCCGCCGCTGTAGGCGGCAGCTCCGGGGAGGAGCGCAAACTGATCCCGCGGGACATCGTCTGCCAACCTGTCCGTCCCCAGGCCCAGGCTCAGCCGTTCCTTCACGGTCGTTAAGGGGAGCGCTTGCGGGTAGGGCGACTCGTCATGTGCCTCGATCGCATTGACAGCTCGTTGAACCGCAGGTCCTGGCCACGGTTCTGAGCTGTCGTTGGAGTGGCGTAATGCTCGGCCCTCTGGCTGCTGTCACCTGAAGTTGGTGTGGTTGTGGGAAGGGCAGGAGAGGCGGTGGATGGCGTGGGCTGGATGTACGGCAGGAAGTTATCCACAGGGTGTGGGTAACGGCTGTTGAGAAGCCTGGTAGTGGTGTTTCACGTGAAACGGCGTTGATGTGGCGTTGGCGGTTGGCTGCGGTATCCACAGGCAGTGCAGGGCTGCGACGTCGTGTTTCACGTGAAACTGGTTGGCCTGTGGATAACTTCTGTGGATAACTTTTGGTGTGTGGGGGCCTCCACAGACGGTGACCGTGGTCTACGCCGTTCGGCGCGTGAAGACCGGTTTTGTGGATGGCTCAGTTGCCGCGAAATTGACTCGGGACAGGGGGTCCGGGCTGGGCTAAGGTTCGCGTCGTGGCCGACAACATCCCCCCGCTGCCCGACTTCACGCGCTGGCCGTCGTTCCCGTTCGAGGGCGATATGAGAGTCAAGCCGCTGGCCGCTCCCGTTGACGTCGAGCCGCCGCGTAGCGGTGAGGATGCGGCTGACTGCGTCGCCTGCAACACGCACGATGAGGCTTACATCTGGATCAGTGAGCGCTGGCGGGTGCGGGCGATGGACCGGCCCACTGGACTGCCGATGGTTCTCATCCTTGAGTGCCGATCACACCTCGACATCGGCGACCTGCCCAACCTCCTTGCGGCCGAGCTCGGTGTCATGACAGTCCGACTTGAGCGCGCGATTCGGTCGCTCGATGGCGTAGCTCGGGTTCACGTGAATCGTTGGGGTGATGGCTCGGCCCATCTGCACATGTGGTTCCTCGCGCGCCCGCACGGCCGGCTACAGCTGCGCGGCACCTTCTTGACTCTGTGGGACGACATTCTCCCTGCGATCCCCGAGCAGCAATGGCGCGAGAACTTGGCTCTGGTCGCGGCGTGGCTGGCGGACTTCGGCGGCACCGCGCTTGCCGAGCCGCCACACATTCAGTGGGAGTCGCCCTCCACCATCGCCTACGCCGGCACTCGATCCGACGCGCCGGCTGACGAGCCTCTCGCCGCGGACCCGGCCGCCGATGCCAGACACGGCTCCCCCAGTGGCACGCTCCCAGTCGCTGACATCGGGGATCGAGCCTCTGACAGTGCATACCCGAACCAGGGGCCAGCACGTCCGGTCGTCGATCCAGCGAGCCCAGCAACTGCGTGGTCGAATGGCGATGAGGCGCGCCCAGCCGCACTGGACAACGCACACGTTCGGGAGGGACACCTTCGGGACGACGACATCCCGACCCAGCGGACCGGTATTCCAACGCCGGACCCCTCGGCAACTGCGTAGTCCCGCATCACCAACGCTTAGTCGCCGCTGCCCTCTGCCCTGCTGGCGTAACGCCCGGCGACCGTGAGGCCCGGCGACCGTGAGGCCCGGCGACCGTGACGCCCGGCGACCGTGACGCCCGGGAGGCCAGGAGACCCGGCCACCGGGACGCGGACACGGCGACTTCTTGACTCCCGGACTCTCCTACACCGGAAAAGCCGCAACACTCGGCCACCCGGACCCCGAGAAGCTCGAGCACAGGACGTGCCGACCGCCGGACATGCTGACGCCAGATACGCCGGAACCCGGCCGGGCGCGGGTAGAGCGCGACACTCAGACGCGCTCGGCCCCGTGATTACTTATCCCGATTGGAGCCGGCCGAGCCTAGCGATCGACGGCGCGAACGGGCAGATGGTCCTGCGGCACAAGCAACGGGACGCGGGTCGGAGTTCGAGGAGGTCCCCGCTGCCACGCGGGGGTGGTGCATCGCTAAGAGCATCCGCGAGCATGTGCCACATGGCGCTTGGTGCGCTGCCGAGTCGGCACAGCGCGAACGCAGCGCGGTCCGCGCTGCGGCTATCTGTCGGTGCGTGCGCCCCGATATCGGCTGAGCGCGATGCGGTTCCGCGGCCTGCTCTATGTTCGCGCGCCGGATGCCGGTTGAGCACAAGCGCATTGACCTCCGCGGCCAGCTACATGTTCGCGCGCACCCGCATGTCGTCTGAGCTCGAACGCGATGCGGTCTGCGTTCTCGCGTTCGCGCGTTCTCGCGTTCGAGAGGGCAGTGTGCAGTCGGCCTCTACTGCCGGTTAGGGGCGTATTTGTTTCTGCTCTGCGGGATCGGCGGCATACCAGCTGAGACCGGAGCCTCGGACGGCTTCTCGGCTGGGTAAAAGAAGCCCTTGACCGCCGTCCGCCGATGGTCTGTCGGTTCCTGCGATGCGTCCGTGGGTGCGGTGCGTGCGGTGCGTCGGTGCGTGCGGTGCGTGGGTGCTTGCAGTGCATGCGGGGGCTGCAGTGCATCCGGTGCGTGCTGTGGACAGCGCCCGCCCCGCCTGGTCGTGCTGGCGATCGCAGGTGGACCGAGGAGTGCTTGAGCGCGGGCGGACCGGGGGACGGCGCGTTTGGGGTGGTTGTGGAGCAGCGACCGCGCCAGCGAAGAACTCGGTAAGAGCTTCAGCGCAGCGTGCGGCAAATCGGTGGTGCAGGGGAAGGTCGAGGCGTCAGGATCTGGCGATGAGGCTCGAGCAAGTCGTGGAGCGGTTCGCATTGGGTGCTGTGACTGCCGAGCCCGTGAAGGTTGTCGGCGGATTGTCCAACGAGATGTGGCGGGTGGCGACCGCACTCGGCGAGTTCGCCGTCAAGCGGATGGTCGTCAACGCCGGACTGCCGCAGTTCGTCGGAAACGTCGAGAGCGCCTTCCGGGTGGAGAGGCGGGCCTGGGCCGCAGGGGTCGCGATGCCTGAGCCCGTCGCGGAACCCGGCACCGGGCGGGCTCTGGTCCGTGTGGATGGGGAACTCTTCCGGGTGCATCGGTGGGTGGAGGGGCGGGCAGCTGCCGGGCCGGCTGCAAAGGGCGCGGAACTCCTGGCGAGCATCCACGCGGCCGGTGACCCTCGGTGGGAGGCGGCTTCCGGCTCGGGCTGCGGTGGCTCGGGCTGCGGTGGCTCGGGGCGCGGTGGCTCGAGGCGCGGTGGCTCGGGCTGCGGTGGCTCGGGGCGCGGCTCGGGATGTGATGGCTTGGGGTCCGGTGGCTCGGGGTGGGATGGCTCGCGGTGGGGCGGAGCACTTGCTCGCCTGGGCGAGCGGGTAAGGCCGGCGCCAGACCGGATGCTGATGGTAGACAGCCACCGCGACCTCGACCGGAAGAACGCGCTTGTGCGCAAGGACGGGAAACTGCTCGCGCTCGACTGGGACGCAGCCGGACCGATCGGCGCCGTCCATGAAGTGGTGGCTCTGGCGCTCGACTGGTCGGACCGGGACGACCAGGAATCCGAAGGCACGTTCGTCGAGGCGATCAGCGCGTACCGCCGGCGGACCGGTCTGGTCGTTGCGGCCGAGCCGTGGGTCTTCGGCGGTTGGGTGGCGGCGGCGGGCGGCTGGCTCGACTACAACGCGGACCACCGCGCCGGGGAGGAGCTCGGGCAGGCCGAGATCGCCGCGACCCGCGAGCGGATGCTTGCGCTCGCCGGTGGGCTGGATGACTGGCTCGGCGCTCTCGCCCGCGTTTGAGACTCAGCCGGCGGAGCGGGCGACGGCCCGGTCGACCAGCGTCTTGAGGATGTGGCCCAGGTCTTGGCCGGCGGCCTGCACGGCCAACGGCAGCAGCGACGTCTCGGTCATGCCGGGCGACACGTTGATGCCCAGCACCTGAGGCGAACCGTCCTCGGGCACGATCAGGTCGACGCGGGACAGGTCTCGCAGCCCGAGGGCCTTGTGGGCGGCCAGCGCGGTCTCCGACACCCGAGCCGCCACCTCGGGTGACAATCGGGCCGGCGTGTGCCACGTGGTGAGGCCGGCCGTGTAGCGGGCCGCGTAGTCGTACACGCCGTCGCGCGGGACGATCTCGACGATGGGCAGGGTCTGGGGGCCGCCGCCGAGGTCGACGATCGAGACCGCTACGTCCATGCCGGGCACGAACTTTTCGACGAGTGCCGTGGAGTCGTACGCGAAGCACCCGACCATTGCCGGCGGGAGTGCGCTTTCCTCGCGGACCACGGCGGCGCCCAGGCCGGAGCCGCCCTGGGCCGGCTTGACCATCAACGGCAGGCCGAGCCGGTCGACGATGCGGTCGAGCACGGCCACCGCACCCAGCTCGGAGAAGCGGTCGTGCGGCAGCGCCACCCAGTCCGGCGTCGGGATGCCGGCCTCGCGCAGCATCGACTTGGCCGACGGCTTGTCCCACGCCAGGCGGGCCGCTCGGGCGTCACAGCCCACGTAGGGCACGCCGCACAGGTCGAGCACGCCCCGCAGCGAACCGTCCTCCCCTGTGGCGCCGTGCAGGGCGATCAACACCGCGTCGGGCGGGTCTTCCTGCAGCGACGGCAGCAGGGTCACGTCGGCGTCGCGCATCTCGGCGCTCAGGCCGGCGGCGCGCAGCGCGTCGAGGACGCGGCGGCCGGAGCGCAGCGACACGTCCCGCTCGTAGGAGAGGCCGCCGGCCAGGACCATCACGCGCACATCGTCACCCGTACCCATGGAAGAGATCATGCCAAGTCGGGGCCAGGGGCATCCGCGGCGGCCGTGCCCCGGCGACGCGCGTGCGAGCCGCCGACGGACGGGCCGAAGACCGCGCGCATCGCCAGCTCTTGTTCCATCACCCCGGACAGCCGGCGGATGCCCTCGCGGATGCGTTCGGGCGACGAGAACGAGAAGTTGAGCCGCATGTTGTTGCGGCCCGTGCCGTCGGCGTAGAAACCGGTGCCGGGCACGTACGCCACCCGCGCGGCGATCGCGCGCGGCATCATCGCCTTGGAATCGAGGCCCTCGGGCAGCGTCGCCCACACGAAGAGGCCGCCGGTCGGGTGGGTCCAGCTGGTGCCGGGGGGCATGAGGTCGCGCAGCGAGGTGAGCATGGCGTCGCGGCGCTCGCGGTAGATCTCGCGGTAGACCTTGATCTGTTCCTGCCAGGGCATCGTGGACAGATACTGCGTCACGGCGCCCTGGGCGAACGCGCTCGGGCAGAGGACGTTCGCTTCGCTCATCATCACGAGCTTTTCCCGTACGGCGTGGGGCGCGAGGATCCACCCGACGCGCAGCCCGGGCGCGAAGGTCTTGGAGAACGTGCTGACGTAGAAGACACCCTCACGGCGGCGGGCCCGCATCGGCAGCGGCGCATCACCCTCGAACGACAACATGCCGTACGGGTCGTCCTCGACCACCAGCAGGCCGGCGCGCTCGCAGATGTCGAGCACCTGTTCGCGCCGCTCGCCGGTCAGGGTCACGCCGGCCGGGTTCTGGAACGTCGGGATCGTGTAGAGGAACTTCGCCTTGCGGCCGGACCGCTCGACGGCGGCGATGGCCTCTTCCAGCGCGGCCGGGATCAGCCCCTCGTCGTCCATCGGGACGTGTTTGACCTGTGCCTGGGCGGCCTGGAAGACACCGAGTGCGCCGACGTAGCTGGGGCCCTCGGCGAGCACCACGTCGCCCGGGTCGAGGAACAGACGGGCGAGCAGGTCGATCGCCTGCTGACCGCCGACGGTGACCACCACGTCGTCGGGGGACGCGCCGTGGATGCCGGAGATCGCCATGACCTCACAGATGCGCTCGCGCAGGTCGACCGTGCCCTGGCCGATGCCGTATTGCAGAGAACTCGCGCCCTGTTCGGCGGCGAGCTGGTTGAGCATCTCGCCCACGGCGTCGAGCGGCAGGGCGGCGATGTAGGGCGAGCCGCCGGCGAGCGACACGACCTCGGGACGACTTGCCACGGCGAACAGTGCGCGGATCTCGGAGGTGGTCATGCCACGCACACGACGCGCGTACCGATCGGTGTAGTCGTCCTGGGTTGTGCCGGTCATGCGGCTTCACCTCGCCAGTAAGAAGGCTCGACAGTTGGAGGCACCGGTGCCGATGTCCGATCGTAGCCGTGTGGTGCGACGGAAGCCCTCGTTTAACCAGTCACCTTGCCCGAGCTGGTCCCGTTCATGACTATTGCGGCGTAGGATCCCACCCGGGGCGCTGGGCCCGATGACGCCGAGGGGGATGCAGTGTCGCGACGCCTGGTCAACCTCACGCTGGACACGCTCGGGGACCTTCCGAGGCCGTGCAGCCAGTGCGTTTTCTGGGAACTCGACCCGGTGTCGGCCGAGCGGGCGTGCGCCTCCGGCGACCCCGGACTGGAAAAGGAAGCCTGGGTCTCGCAGACCCTGCTCGAGTGGGGTTCCTGCGGCAAGCTGGTCTACGTCGACGGCATGCCCGCCGGTTTTGTGATGTACGCCCCGCCGGCCTACGTCCCCCGTTCGATGGCCTTCCCGACCTCGCCGGTGAGCGCCGACGCCGCCCTGCTGATGACCGCGCACGTGGTGGCCTCGTTCGCCGGCGGCGGGCTGGGCCGCATGCTCGTGCAGGGCGTCGCCCGCGACCTGACCAAGCGAGGGGTCAAGGCGATCGAGGCGTTCGGCGACGCGAAGTTCGGCGAGGCCGACGACGAGAAGCAGCCGGGCTGTGTCGCCCCGGTCGACTTCTTCCTGTCGGTCGGGTTCAAGACCGTACGCCCGCACCCGCGTTTCCCCCGGCTGCGCCTCGAGCTGCGCACCGCCCTGTCGTGGAAATCCGACGTCGAGTACGCGCTCGAGAAGCTCCTCGGCTCGATGAGCCCCGAGACACTGCTGCGGCCGGTGCGCCCGGCCACAGCCACCCGCAGCGTCGAGAGTTAGCTCTTGCTCGAGAGCGCCATCCGCAGCTGGCGCACGTCGATCGACCCGGTGGGCACGTCGGCCTCGACGGGGTAATACATGCGCTGCACGGCGGCCAGGATCGCCTCGACGATCTGCTCGCGGAACAGCGGGTTGACCAGCCGGTCGCGGTCGAGCGGCGAGGTCAGATAACCCAGGTCCACCCGTACGGCGGGCATGCGGGTCAGACGCAGCAGCTCCCACGTCTTGGCGTGGATGCGGCAGTCCCGCATGCCGGTGCGGACGACGATCTCGCGCTGCACCAGGTTGGCCAGCCGCTCCCCCACCGTCGAGCTCAGCCCGCTGCCCGTGCCGTAGTGGTAGGTGGCGACACCGTCGGCCACCTCGTTGTCGTGGCCGTCGAGGTGCAGCGAGATCAGCAGATCGGCACCGAGGCTGTTGGCCAGACCGGCTCGTTCGGCGCTGCCGATCGGCTCAGCCGGCTTGGGCCCCCGGGTCAGGTGGACCCGCATGCCCGCCGCGGCGAGCCGGCCCTCGAGGCGGTTGGCCAGGTCGTAGACGAGGTCGGCCTCGCTCCAGCGCAGCGGGCCGTCGGGCACCAAGACGCCCTGGTCGTCACCGCCGCCGTGGCCCGGGTCGATCACGATGGTCTTGCCGACCAGGTTGGTGCCGGCCCGGCGGAACGCCTCGGCCTCGCGCAGCCACTGGGGGCGCCCGCCGACGACCTTGCGGCCGAGCTGGCGCAACGCCTTCATGGTCTGGGGGCCGCAGGAACCGTCGGAGGTCAGGCCGACCTCACGCTGGAACTGGGCGACCGCGCGGGCCGTGCGCGGGCCGTAGATCGAGTCGGGCCGGCCCGAGTCGAAGCCCATCTCGAGGAGACGTTCCTGCAGAGTCCGGACGTCCTCGCCGACGAGCGCGTCGGGCACCGAGTGGAACAGGGTGCGGGCGCCGAGCCGCCAGCGGGACGCGTCGAGGGCGCCCCACGTCTCGTCGCCGACCAGGCCGTCCACACCCAGCCCGCGGTCCTGCTGGAAGGCCCGCACCGCGGTGTCCATGGCGTCGTCGAAGACATCCCCGGCGGACTCCAGCAGTTCGAGTCCGACCAGGATCGACCGGATCTCGGCAACGGCCGGGCCGCTGTCTCCACGTCGGATGGAACGCACGCGCGACTCCCTAGGAACGAAGGACGACTCTGGGCAGAGTACTCCGCACACGCCGACGCCCCGCATCCTCGAGGGCGCGGGGCGTCGGCGATGAGTGTCAGAGAGCCGATTCGATGAAGTTGACCAGGGCGCTCTTGGGTTTGGCGCCGGTCACCGAGCTCACCGGCTCGCCGCCCTTGAAGATCGTCAGGGTCGGGACCGACATCACCCGGTAGGCGCGCGTGGTCTCCGGGTTCTCGTCGATGTTGACCTGGACGATCTCGACCTTGTCGCCCATCTCCTTGGCGATCTCGGCCAGCAGCGGGTCGACCTTCTTGCAGGGCGCGCACCACTCCGCCCAGAAGTCGACCAGCACGGGCTTGTCCGACTGCAGCACGTCGCTCACAAATGTGGCGTCGGTGACCGCCTTACCTGCAACTCCCACTACGACCCTCCAGGTCTTCTCGCGGCGTCTCTTTACAGCTCGACGAATGAGGCGATGAAACGCTCGGCGTCCAGGGCCGCGGCGGTGCCGGTGCCGGCGGCGGTGATGGCTTGGC
>NZ_JAMQOL010000044.1:0-199056 GCF_023717965.1 Paractinoplanes hotanensis
CCACACGAACCGTCCAGGGATCACCCAAGTGAGGAAGTTGATCTAGCAGAAGTGGGGAGTTTCAGGAAGCGCCATCAAGGTCACCGGCATGCTCCACGCCTTGACCGCCCTCGACCTGCCACACGGTTCACTGGTGGTCCCGGCGATCGGCCTCGATCCGGCGACCATGATCTCCTACGGCAGCGCCACCAACCCCAGCAACCAGGTGTCCCTCGGCTTCGACCGCGCCGACCACATCCACGTCAACCCCGACGAAGCCATCGAGTACGACGCGGTCGTCACCCGATCCGCTGATGTCGCGGCCGAACTCGTGGCTCGCCTCGTTGCCGAGCACCGTGCCGTCACCGGACTCCGATGACCTTCAGGAGAAAATGATGGGCGCCGAAGCCGTGGGCGCGGGAATGCCGCGGCAGATAAGCCTCGAGGATGTCGCGGCGATGGCGGCAGCCGACGAGAACCATCGCTACGAACTCAGCCCCGAGGGCGTCTTGTCGGTCACACCGGCAGCGGACCCCGGCCACGCGATGCTGGTGTCCAGGATCTTCGCCTGGCTTCTGTCTAACGGCTACGGCCCCGATCAAATGGCCGTCGACTGCGGCATCGACGTCGGCGGCGCCCGAGTTCCTGACCTGACCGTGTGGGCGAAGGGATCACCGCCGCGGTGCGGCAGCTCGAGCTACGCTGGCACCGCTGGACTGCTCCTCGTCGTTGAGGTGCTGTCCAGAGGATCTGAAGTCGTTGACCGGATCATCAAGAAGGCCGAGTACGCCGGAGCCCGGATTCCGCGTTACTGGATCGTCGAACGCGACAACGCCACCATGGTGCGCCAATACGTTTTGAGCGCCGACACTGGCGGCTATCAGCTCGGTCCGGCCGGAACGCGATCGCTTGATCACCTCCTGACCGTCGTGCCGGATATCTCCTGACCCGGCGAATACCTGGATGGACAGAGGCACGCGCCAGCGGTCGCGGGTCGATCGATAGGCGATCGAATGTTGCGCCGTGTCGTCCCCTTGGGTGATCGATCGAATGCCGTACCTGATTACGTTGGGCACCGTCTTACGCCTGGTCAGCCCGGCCCCGGCCCGGTCTGGACCGGCGCTGTAGCTGCCGACTTCGACGCAGAGTGACTTGATCACGTGGTGATCCGGTGGTGATCGGACGTCGGCGACCGTTTCAGCACGGGCGCGACTAAATTAGCACGGTCGAATGGACGACGCCGGCCTCAGCGGCCCATGAACCATGCACTCGGCGGGCACCTGCGGAAACTCAAACCTACTCTGACCTGGCACAACGCCTTCGGCGCGGCCTCGCAGGGCGGTGGTCACGGAGTGCACTCGCCCTACGGATCAGAAGGTTAGGGGTTCGAGTCCCTTCGGGCGCACAAGATTTAGACGGGTCTGAACTGCGGAAACGCGGGTCAGGCCCTTCTTGCTGTCTGGCCCTAGTAGACGGTGGGTGTCCGTTGGGTGCCACATGGGTGTCATCACTTTCCGTGACGAATCGGGTGGCGGCGACCGCGTGACCTGCGGCTGCGCTTCTTGGTGGTGGGCCGTTTCTCCGAAGGTGTTTGTTTTTCTTCGCGGCCGGCAGGCCGGTTCTTCGCCACCTTTTCCTTGATGCGTTTCCTGGTGTGCCGGGCCGCGGCCAGCACCAGGGCGGCGGTGGCGTCGGCGCAGCGGCGCTGGCTGTCGGGCAGGACGCTGGTGTAGGTGTCGGCGGTGACCACGATGCTCGAATGGCCTAGCAGATCCTGAAGGGTCTTCAGATCGGCTCCGGCCTCGTGCGCGAGGGACGCGGCGCCGTGCCGCAGGTCGTGCAGCCGCACCGGTGGCAGTCCGGCTCGTTCGGTGAGCTTCCGGAATCGAGTGGTGGCGTAGTTCGGGTTGATCGGCTGTCCGTCTTTGCGGGTGAACACGTACCCGGAGTCAATCCAGATCTTGCCGGCGGCGCGCCGCTGCTCGCCGACGTTCCGTTGCCGGCTGCGATGGGCGCGCAGGATGCTGACCGTGTGCTTGTCTAGGGCGACGGCCCTGCGGCCGGCGGCGGTCTTCGGGTCGCCTTCGACGACGGTGTAGCCCGCGGTGGTGCGTTGCCGCTCGACGAACAACAGCCCCCGGTCGAGGTCGACGGCCGCCTACCGCAGGCCGCAGAGCTCACCACGGCGCAGCCCGCGAAGGGCGGCGAGCCACCAGAACGCGAACAGCGAGTCCTCGACGTTGGCTTCCAGGAAGGTGGCGAGCTGTTTAGCCGTCCAGACCGCGACCGATGGGTGTTCGCCGGTGCGTTCCCAGGCTTCGACCCGGCCGTCGGTCCAGACCTGGGCGTGCGGGCGCCGGTAGCCGTGAATCTCGATGTGACGGGCCGGGTTCGACCCGATCAGCTCTTCCCGGACGGCCAGGTTCAGTGCGGCGCGCAGGGTGGTGCGCAGGTGGTTGAGCGCCGACGGTGACTGCGGAAGGCCCTTGGCGTTGGTGGTCTGCGCGATCCCGGCGAAGACGGCGCGCAGCCGTGGTCCGTCGAGGTCGGAGAGCCGGTATTGGCCGAGGCGGGGGATGAGGACCAGCTCGACGTCGCGGGTGTAGTGCAGCCGGGTCGTCGGCCGGATCCTCGTGCGGGTGTCGAGCCAGTGCCGCAGCCACCGTTCGAGCGTCCAGCCGTCACCGCAGCGCCGCGCGGCGCTGTCCGCGAGGCATTCCTCTCTCGCTGCGCGGGCGGCGGCCTGTGAGGCGAAACCACCTCGGCGGATGCGTTCGGAGCGGCCGAACAGGTTCGGCGCGGAGCAGTGGAAGTACCAGGAGCCGTGCCCGCGTTCGGGTAGCTGAGGGCAGCGCTGCTCCAACCGCTTCCCCTCTGCGTTGCGGCATCCGCATCGTTTGAAGGTCTTGCCTGTCGTGGTCATCGCTGCCTCCCGCCGTCGCACCGGATGAATCGAGCGTGATGGCTGGGGTCCTTGGATGGGAGTCCCTGCGAGAGGGATATGTCCGCAGCGGTACGCCAGTGTGCGGTGGCGATGTCTGCCGCAGGGCGGCGCCCAACGTGAGTATCGATGTGCCGGCCACCTCTTGCCATATACCCCCTGGGGGTATAACTTTGTATTGGAGGTGGTCGACATGCCGACCCGCAACGAACACGGCAACACCCACCAGCACGGCCGCGAGCACCACGCGGCTGCCGCGACCCTCGATCACGCGAGCGCCCACGAAAACGTCCATCACGCGACAGCCGGGCATGACCACCACGCCCGCGGCCCCAGTTCCGGGCATCACGGCGGTCACGGGCACGAGGGCCATGACAAGCACGCCGGGCACGACCCGGAGATCTTCCGCCGCAAGTTCTGGCTCAGCCTGGCTCTGACGGTCCCGATCGTGCTGACCAGCCACATGATCATGGACTGGTTTGGCTACCGCCTCGACTTTCCCGGTATGGCCTTGGTCGGCCCGGTCCTGGGCACCGTCGTGTTCTTCTACGGTGGCTGGCCGTTCCTGGCCGGTGCGCTTAGCGAGGTGCGGGACCGGGTGCCGGGCATGATGCTGCTGATCTCGATGGCGATCACGGTCGCCTACACGGCGTCGCTGGCGACCAGTCTCGGCCTGTTCGACCTGGACTTCTGGTGGGAGCTGGCGGCGCTGGTGACCATCATGCTGCTGGGGCACTGGCAGGAGATGAAGGCGATCGGCCAGGCTCAGGGGGCCCTGTCCGCGCTGGCGGCGCTGCTACCTGACGACGCCGAACGCCTCACGAACACTGGCGGTGTCGAGCGGGTACCGGTCGCCGACCTGGCCGTGGGGGACACCGTGCTGGTGCGTTCCGGCGCCCGGGTACCGGCGGACGGCCGGATCGTCGACGGCGCGGCCGAACTCGACGAGTCGATGATCACCGGCGAGTCGCGGCCGGTGCCGCGCGGTGCGGGCGATCGGGTGGTGGCCGGGACGGTCGCGACCGACTCGGCGATCCGCGTCGAGGTCGAGGCGGTGGGGGAGAACACCGCTCTGGCGGGCATCGGTCGGCTGGTCGCGCAGGCCCAGGCCGCCGGTGGCCGGGCGCAGGTGCTGGCCGACCGGTTCGCGGCGATGCTGTTCTACCTCGCCTCGGCGGCCGCGGCGGTGACGTTCGTGGCGTGGTGGCTGCTCGGCGATCTGGACCAGGCGGTGGTCCGGACGGTGACGGTGCTGGTGATCGCGTGCCCGCACGCGCTCGGCCTGGCGATCCCGCTGGTGATCGCTCTATCGACGGCGTTGTCGGCCAAGGCGGGCATCCTGGTCAAGGACCGGCTGGCGCTGGAGCGGATGCGCACCGTCGACACGGTGCTGTTCGACAAGACCGGCACCCTGACCAAAGGCGCGCACACCGTGACCGGCACCACGGCCGTTGAAGGGTTCACCGACGACGACGTGCTGCGCATCGCCGGCGCGGTCGAAGCCGACAGCGAACACCCCCTCGCCAGGGCGCTGACCGCCGTCGCCCACGAACGGGGCCTGCACGCCGACGCGACAGGATTCCGGTCGCTGACCGGCCGGGGTGTTCAGGCGAGCGTCGACGGACGCACATATGCCGTCGGTGGCCCGACTCTGCTGCGCGAACTCGGCCCCACCGTGCCGGAGGGCTTGCAGGAGACGGCCGGGCGGTGGTCGGCGCGGGGTGCCGCGGTGCTTCATCTGCTGCGCTTGCACGACGACAGTGGTTCGGCGGAGGTGATCGGCGCATTCGCGCTGGAGGACGAGGTGCGCCCGGAGGCCCGGCAGGCCATCGAGCAGCTGCGCCGCGCCGGTATCAGCAAGATCGTGATGATCACCGGGGATGCCCGGCCGGTGGCCGAGGCCGTCGCTGCCGACCTCGGCTTCCGGGCCGGCGTCGACGAGGTGTTCGCCGAGGTCCTGCCTGCCGACAAGGACCGTACGGTCGCGGAGCTGCAGGCCCGCGGCTTGCGGGTGGCGATGGTCGGTGACGGAGTCAACGACGCCCCGGCGCTGGCGCGCGCCGACGTCGGCCTGGCGATCGGGGCGGGCACGGACGTGGCGATCGAGTCGGCGGGTGTCGTGCTGGCCTCCTCCGACCCGCGGGCAGTGACCGGCGTGATCCGGCTGTCGAAGGCTTCCTACCGCAAGATGATCCAGAACCTGGCGTGGGCGGCCGGCTACAACATCGTCGCCATCCCGCTCGCTGCCGGGGTACTGGCATGGGCCGGGATCACGTTGAGCCCGGCGATCGGCGCGGTACTGATGAGCGCTTCGACGATTGTGGTCGCGCTCAACGCCCAGCTGCTGCGCCGGGTGAACCTGATCCCGCAGCGGCAGTAAGCAACGGTCAGGTGCCCCGGGTGAGTCGGCGTGGCCCTGGCAGCGATGCTGCCGGGGCCACGTTGCTACCTGCCTCCCGCGCGATGAATTTAGGCACATCGCACCACGACTGCTCCCCACCACCGCGAAGCCCGACGGGCAGGGCTGCCGATCTGGCGTCCGTCGTCGTCGTCGAAGGGAAGGGTTGTCAGGATGTCGGGTTCATCAGCGGCGGCGTATCTGCTGAGCGCGGCTGCGGTGCTCGGCCTGGCGGCCACGGCCGGCCCGGACATCGCCGGCCTGATCGGTTCCCCGGCACCGGCGGCTACAGCGACGGCCGCGCCATCAGGACAGAAGACGAACCCGGCGGGCAAGTCCTTCGTCACCGTGGTCCGCCACGAGCGGACCGCTCCCTCGGCCGGCGAACGCAAGAACGGCGCACCGGCGATGTCGAGCGCCGCCGCATCGCCGGCGACCGCCGTGGCGCCGTGCACGGGTGGCCGGTGGCAGCGCGCCATCGAAGAGGACCTTGCCCAGCTCGGTTCCTTCGGCGCGGTGAGCGTCGACGGGCGGCAGTCGCCGACGGACTGCGTGGCCATCCGCGGGTTCCAGCAGCGGTTCGGTATCGAGCCCGCCGCCGGGCAAGCCGATGCGACGACCGCGGATGTCGCCCGCCGGATCACCGCGAGCTCCACCCCGGCCAGCGTGCAGCGCTGCGACGCCGGGCCGGGCGTGACCGCCTGCGTCGATCTGACCCGGCAGACGGCATGGGTGATGCGTGACGGCGGCGTCGTGGCGGGGCCGACGGTCGTGCGGACCGGCTTCACCGGCCACGCCACCCCGGCCGGCGCCTTCCGGATCAACAAACGAACCGAGAAAGAGTGGTCGGACCCGTACGAGGTGTGGCTGCCGTACTGGCAGCGGTTCATCGGCGGCATCGGCTTCCACGAGACGACCACGTACCTGCACGACACCGCCCGCGGCTCGCACGGCTGCGTCAACCTGCTGCACCGCGACGCGGTGGCCATGTGGGACCACCTGCAGATGGGAACTCGCGTGCACACCTTCGGACGCCGGCCCGGCACCTGACGCGCCGCTCCGGCACCGGCCGGCCGGACCGGGCGTGGGATGCAGTGGATTCACCGCAGTGGCAGCAGCCCAGCCCAGGTGACCTCGAGCAGTCGCTCGCGGCTGTCGGCTTGCGGCAGCGGGAGCCTGAGTGGTCCTCGGCGGACGGCGGTCAGGTCGCGCGCTACCGTGGACGCCGTGACGAGGACAGCAGCAACCGCAGTGGGCCGCACGGCTCGCCTCGCGCTGCTACTGGTGACCGCCTTGGGGCTGGCGCTCATGCACACCCTCGGCCACACCGGCATCCGCACCGACCCGCACCCGGCGATGACCGGCATGAGCACGACTGCGGCGGGCGCCGCCGAGATGCTGTCCGCTGTCGTCACCGCGGCGCAGCCGTGCCCGGACGGGCACTGCGACGGCCACGGCGGGCACGGCTCCGGAGCCTGGAGCGCCTGCCTGGCGATCCTGACCGGCCTTGCCGTCGTGGTGATGCTGCTCTGGCTGCTGACCCTGGTTCAGGGTCGCCGCCTGCTTCCGGTGCCCGCGGTCCTGCGGGCGCCGTCCCCCCGGGCGCCACCGGATCGCCTCACCGGACTCACGCTCGCATCGGCAGCGGTACTGCGCATATAGCAACGCCACCTCGACGTCGACCGGCCAGCGGCCGTGTCGAGGCGTTCGCGCGTACCCGAAAATCTGCCGAAAGGTTACGACCCGCAATGATGCGTCATTCCCAGCTGCCCACCACCGTGCTGCGCCGCGGCCTGCTCGCCGGCGCCGCCGTCACCGCCACCCTCGTGCTGTCGGCCTGCGGCGGCAGCGACCACTCCTCGAGCGGCACCGGCATGAACCACGGCGCCACCACCGCCGCGTCGCCGGCCGCGTCGGCGGTCGGCACCTTCAACGACGCCGACGTCACCTTCGCCCAAGCGATGATCCCGCACCACCAGCAGGCGGTGCAGATGGCCGACATGGCCGACGGCCGCGCCGCCGACGCCGAGGTCAAGGAACTCGCCGGCAAGATCCAGGCCGCGCAGCAGCCCGAGATCGACACCATGACCGGCTGGCTGACCGCCTGGGGCAAGCCCGCGCCGGAGCCGCACACGAGCATGGGCTCCGGCATGGACCACGGCTCGATGCCCGGCATGATGACCGACGCCGACATGAAAAAGCTTATGGACGCCAAGGGTGCCGGGTTCGACAAACACTTCCTGACCATGATGATCAGCCACCACGAGGGCGCCATCGAGATGGCCCAGACCGAGGTGGCGCAGGGCTCCAACCCCGAGGCCAAGGCCCTCGCACAGAAGATCATCACCGATCAGCAGGCCGAGATCGCCACGATGAAGACCATCCTCGAACGCCTCTGACCCCGTAACGCGCACCGGGCGGTCACGCGCACCAGCGTGGCCGCCCGGCCCCGCATCGGGCACCACGCCGCACACCGGGTCCGGTGGCCGGCGTCGCATATCCGCGAAACCCTGCGCACCTAATCAGACCTTTGGTACTTTTGCCGCTCGGCTTGTCGGGATGCTGAGCGGGAAGGGCCATGCTCCAGCTGATCATGCGGATGATGACCGTGGCGCTGCTGCTGCTCTGCGGCGCCATGCTCGATCACGCGCCTCAGCACTCCCACCAGAGCCACCCCGCCGCAGCCGGGGCGTATCCGGGAACGTCGTCCTCGTGCGGCGGCGCCGAGCGTGTCGCAGGATCGGCCGATCAGGCGCACCCGGAGCATCCGTGCACACCAGCGGCGTTACCGCAGCAGCCCATCACCGGCGACGTCGACCTCTCTTCGGTCGCGGTCCCGCCCGCCGCCGACGACCACCTGATCGCTGCCGCCACCGCGGCTGACGCGGCACACCCGCCCGGCAGACACCATCACAGCGTGCTGTCGCAGACGAGCGTGTACCGGAGCTGACAGGTCCCGCCCGCCGCCACCTTTGAGACGCCCTGCTCGGCCGGGCATCCGGGACCGGCGACGTGCCTCCGTGACCTCTGCTCACCCCCGCAACCGACGCCACATGGTGGCGCCGGGCAGCGGGCCACGTCTGCGAAAGCGGCTACCCACGATGATCGACGTGACGTTTCCCCGGCTTCACCGCCGGCCACTTCCCGCCCAGCTCGTCTCCAGCTCCACCTGCCACCACCTCGACCAACTCGTCGGTAACACCCCGGTCCTGTGGACCCCGGACATCACCGCCACCACCGACCGCGGGTTCTGGGCCAAACTCGAGGGCCACAACCCCGGCGGCATCAAGGACCGGCCCGGCCTGCACCTGATCCAATGCGCCCGCGAACGCGGAGACCTTGCCGACGGCGCCCCGATCGTGGAGTCCACCTCCGGCACCCTCGGCCTCGGCCTCACCCTTGCCGGCCTCATCCACGGCCACCCGGTCACTCTGGTCACCGACCCGGGCATGGAGCCACCGCTGCGGAACCTGTTGACCGCCTACGGCGCTCGCATCGACCTGGTCGACACCCCGCACCCGACCGGCGGCTGGCAGCAGGCCCGCCGCGACCGCGTCAACCAGCTCCTGGACGACCAGTGCGGCTTCTGCCCGGACCAGTACAACAACCCCGACAACGTCGACGCCTACCAGAGCCTCGCCCTGGAACTCGCCGCGCAGCTCGGCCGCGTCGACGTGCTCGTGTGCAGCGTCGGCACCGGCGGGCACAGCGCCGGCACCGCCCGGGTGCTGCGCGAGTTCTTCCCCGACCTGCGCCTGGTCGGCGTCGACGCGTGCGGCTCCACCATCTTCGGCCAGCCGGCCCGAACCCGGCTCATGCGCGGCCTCGGCAGCAGCATCCACCCGCGCAACGTCGACTACCCGGCCTTCGACGAGGTCCACTGGGTCGCCGCCCCGGAGTCGGTGTGGGCCTGCCGCAGACTGGCCGCCGGTCACTACGTCAGCGGCGGCTGGAGCGTCGGCGCGGTCGCCCTGGTCGCCTCCTGGCTGTCGCGGACCCTGCCCGACGACACCCGCATCGCCGCGATCTTCCCGGACGGGCCGCACCGCTACGCCGAAACCGTCTACAGCGACGACTACTGCCGCCACCACGATCTGCTCGGCCCGCAACCGGCTGCCGACCCTGATGAGATCAGTCATCCCCGCGAGCGGGAGGTGCTGCGCTGGACGCGCTGCACCCGTGTCATCGGCCCCACCAGCGAGGACGCCCCGTGACCGGCACCCTGGCCCAGATCCGGTCCTTCAACCGGCCGGTGCAGCTACTGCTGGCCAACCAACTGACCATCAACATCGGCTTCTACATGCTCATGCCGTACCTGGCCGGCTACCTCACCGGCGACCTGGCCATGGCCGCCTGGGCGGTCGGCCTCATCCTCGGCGTACGCAACCTCAGCCAGCAGGGCATGTTCCTGCTCGGCGGCGCCCTCGCCGACCGGTACGGCTACAAACCGCTGATCCTGGCCGGGCTCGGGCTACGCGTCGCAGGGTTCGCCCTGCTCGGCTTCGCGGCGAGCCTGCCTGTGCTGATCGTCGCCTCGGTGCTGACCGGGCTGGCCGGAGCGCTGTTCAATCCGGCGGTCCGCGCCTATCTGGCCGCCGAATCAGGCGAGCGCAAGACCGAGGCGTTCGCCGTGTTCAACGTCTTCTACCAGGCCGGCATCCTCGCCGGGCCGCTGATCGGCCTCGCCCTGCTGACCGCATCCTTCCGATGGGTGTGCACGGTCGCCGCGGTGCTGTTCCTGCTGCTGCTGATCGCCCAGGCCCGCGCTCTGCCCGCCCGGCACGCCCCGGCCGACCCGGCTGACAGCAGCGCAACAGCGGACTGGCGGCAGGTGCTGCGGCACCGCGGTTTCCTGCTGTTCTCCACCGCGATGATCGGCTCCTACGTGCTGAACTTCCAGGTCTACCTCGGCCTGCCCATCGAGGTCCGGCGGGTGACCGGCTCGGAGACGGGAGTGGCGATCCTGTTCGCCGTCTCCGGGCTGCTCACCGTGGCCGGGCAGGTCCGCGTCACCGCCTGGGCCACACGCCGGTGGAGCCCACCGCAAGCCATCGTTCGTGGCCTGGCGCTGATGACCATCGCGTTCCTGCCGCTCGCCGCCACCGCCGGCATCAGCCCCGCGATCGGCGCGGGCCCGTGGCACACCGCGCTGGCGCTGACGCCAGTGTTGATCAGCACGGTGCTGCTGACAGTCGCGACGATGATCGTGTACCCGTTCGAGATGGCCACCATCGTCGCGTTCGCCGGACAACGACTGGTCGGCACCTACTACGGCCTCTACAACACCCTCGCCGGTGTCGGCATCGCCGCCGGGAACCTGCTGACAGGAGCGGCCATCGACACCGCCTCCCGGCACGGCTGGCCCGCCCTGCCCTGGCTGCTGTTGACCGCCACCGGGTTGGTCGGGACCGCGGCGGTCGGCTACCTGCACCGTGCTGGGCACCTGACCACCGCGCCCGGCCCGCCCCGCCGCCCGGCGCGACACGCCACCGCGTGACCCGCTGATCACCTCGGTCTCGGGCGGACTGTCATACCGGCGGCCCGCCCGAGACCAGGCAACCGCCGCTCGCGGGGGAAACACGTGCCGCTACCTCCGCAGCCCAGTGACGCCGCCTTCTCGCCCGCGCATCGCACCCACGGCAAGGCCAACAGCCGGGTGCCTGCCGGATTGCTTCACCGGGTGGGGAGGAAGGCCTGTTCTGTCCCGACCTGTGCGCCCGGCCAACCGGGTGACTGACTATCGATGGAGAATGGTGAGTATGAGACGGCTCTTTGTTGTGGCTGCGGTGTCGGTTTTGACGGTGGCCGGTTGCACCGGCACCGGCGGTGCTGCGCCAGTCGCTGGACCGGCCAGCGCGACCGTGGCGTCGTCGGCTGAGGCGCAGCCGCTGCTGGCCCGTTATGGCCTGGCCGGCAAGAGCACGGTGGAGGTCATCGACCAGCTCGACCGGTTGGATCTGCAGCAGCGACCGGCCGGGCTGAAGGCGTCCGTGCGGGCCGGTGAGCTGCTGATCTCCGACGGCGGACAGGAGCACAGCCTGCCCATCCCCGCCGACCGGTTCTACCTGTCGGTCGGCCCGTACCTGCAGCAGACCCATGACTGCTTCTTCCACGCGCCCACCGGCTGCAAGGGGGAATTGGCCGGCAAGCAGGTGCAGGTCAAGATCGTGAACGACGTCGACGGCACGGTCCTGGTGGACGAGCCCCGCACCACCTTCGCCAACGGCTTCGTCGGGTTCTGGCTGCCTCGCAACATCACCGGCACACTGCGGATCACCTCCGACGGCAAGACCGCCGAGTCGAAGATCAGCACCGGCACAGACGCGCCGACCTGCCTGACCACGCTCAGGCTGGCCTGACCACTACACGCGGCCCGGGGCCAGCCTCGGGCCGCGTGTGGCGGTCAGTAGCCCTCCCTCGCCAGCGCGCTTGTCGCTGACGCAGATGAACTGCCGTCCAGACGTTGACACCATCCGGATCCGGTCCTCGCGGCGTGCCCGTCGACCCGTCCGGCCAGCCGGGCATGGATCACCGACGTCTATGACGCCCACCGTCTCCGTGATCGACGCGCCTGTCCACACCATCGTGGCCGGCATGAAGGCCGCCAGCGCGGGCACGGCTGGCCATCGCGCCAACAACGGCGGAGAGCCCAGCGGTGCGCTACCGGTTAGCCGCCCTGTAGGCGGGCATCGCCATGACGTGTGGACTTCGCGGCGCTACCGGGGAGAGCGTGCAGCGCATCACCACCCCAACTGTTGATACCCCGGGGGGGTATGGGTATGGTTAGTTGTGGGCGGTGACGCCTCGCCGCTTACGTCCCACGGCAAGGAGATCTTGATGGCTACCCAGACCTACACCGTGACCGGCATGACCTGCTCGCACTGCGTCAACTCCGTCAGCGCCGAAGTCGGCGCGATCCCCGGTGTCACTGACGTCCAGGTCGACCTGGCCTCCGGCGCGGTCACCGTCACCAGTGACCAGCCCGTCGACGAGACCGCGGTGGCCGCGGCCGTCGACGAGGCCGGATACGAACTCGCGAGGTAGTCATGAACACCGCCATCAAGCTGGGCGGCTTCGGGATCGGGCTGGCGGCCGTGTTCACGGCCGCCCTCGGCCTCGGCAGCCTCTTCCCGGCAGCCGCACCCGCCACCCCGGCCGCCCACGACGGCGGCCACAACAGCACGCCACCCGAGCAGAAGGCCGCACCGGCAGCGGTGCTGCCGGCTGGGCTGCAGATCAGCCAGGACGGCTACCGGCTCATCCCGCTCACCGGCAGCCTGTCGACGGGCACACCGGAGCCGTTCCGGTTCCGGATCACCGGCCCGGACGACCGGCCGGTCACCGCATACACGACCAGCCACGACAAGGACCTGCACCTGATCGTGGTCCGCCGTGACCTGTCCGGCTTCCAGCACGTGCACCCCGAACTCGGCAGCGACGGCACCTGGTCCATCCCGCTCGCGGTCCCCGCCGCCGGGCAGTACCGCGTCTTCGCTGACTTCCAGCCCGCCGGTCACGACGGTCTCACCCTCGGCGCCGACGTTCCCGCACCCGGCGACTACCAGCCCACCCTGCTGCCCGCGACGGCCCGGACCGCGACGGTCGACGGCTACACGGTCACCCTCGCCGGCGACCTGATCCCCGGCGCCTCGTCGAAGCTGACCCTGTCGGTCAGCAGGGACGGCAAGCCGGTCACCGACCTTCAGCCCTATCTCGGCGCGTACGGCCACCTGGTCGCGCTGCGCGACGGCGACCTGGCGTATCTGCACGTGCACCCCGACGGTGAACCCGGCGACGGCCGCACCACGCCCGGTCCCGACGTCGCCTTCCACGCCGAAGTGCCATCCGCCGGCGCCTACCGGCTGTACCTGGACTTCCAGCACGAAGGGAAGGTCCGTACCGCCGAGTTCACTGCCGTCGCCGTCGCCGCAACCGCCACGCCGAGCAGCGCCCCGGCCCCGACCGAGATGCCCGGGGCGCCGAGCCCGTTCGGGCACGACGCCGACGGCCACACCCACGACTAGGAGGAAGCATGGCAACCGTCGCCGGGCCGCTGCCCGTGGCCCCGAACCAGATCGAGCTGGCGATCGGCGGCATGACCTGCGCCTCCTGCGCCGCGCGGATCGAGAAGAAACTCAACCGCATGGACGGCGTGATCGCGACCGTCAACTACGCCACCGAGAAGGCCAGCGTCGCCTACCCCGACGGCGTCACCGCCGACGACCTGATCGCCACGGTCGAGAAGACCGGCTACACCGCGAAGCTTCCGCCGCCCCCGCAACAGCCCGGTGACGACCCGGCCGAGCTCGCGCAGCCGGTCGACGAACTGCGTGGCTTGCGGACCCGGCTGTTCACGTCGATCGTGCTCAGCGTGCCGGTGGTGCTGCTGGCGATGGTGCCGGCCTGGCAGTTCACCTACTGGCAGTGGCTGTCGCTGACCCTGGCCGCCCCGGTCGTCGTCTGGGGCGGCCTGCCGTTCCACAAGGCCGCCTGGACCAACCTGCGCCACGGTGCCGCGACCATGGACACCCTCATCTCAATGGGCACGATCGCAGCGTTCGGCTGGTCGCTGTGGGCACTGTTCCTCGGCACCGCCGGTGTCCCGGGTATGACTCACCCGTTCAGCCTCGACATCGGCACCACCGACGGATCGGGCGCCATCTACCTGGAAGCCGCCGCCGGGGTCACCACCTTCATCCTCGCCGGCCGCTACTTCGAGGCCCGCTCCAAGCGCCGTGCCGGAGCCGCCATGCGGGCCCTGCTGGAGCTCGGCGCCAAGGACGTCGCGGTGCTGCGCGACGGCATCGAACGGCGGATCCCGGTCGGCGACCTGGCGGTGGGGGACCGGTTCGTGGTCCGGCCGGGCGAGAAGATCGCCACCGACGGCGTCATCGAGGACGGCACATCCGCGGTCGATGCGAGCATGCTGACCGGCGAATCCGTGCCGGTCGAAGTCGCTGCGGGCGACCCGGTGGTCGGCGCGACCGTCAACGCCGGTGGCCGGCTGATCGTACGTGCCACCCGGATCGGCGCCGACACCCAGCTCGCGCAGATGGCGAAGCTCGTCGAGCAGGCCCAGACCGGCAAAGCCGCCGTCCAGCGCCTCGCCGACCGGATCTCCGGCGTGTTCGTACCGATCGTGATCGCCCTCGCCGTCGCCACGCTCGGCTGGTGGGTCGGCACCGGCTCCGGCTGGACGGCCGCGTTCACCGCCGCCGTCGCCGTGCTGATCATCGCCTGCCCGTGCGCGCTCGGCCTCGCGACGCCGACGGCGCTGCTGGTCGGCACCGGCCGCGGCGCGCAGCTCGGGATCCTGATCAAAGGCCCCGAGGTCCTGGAGTCGACGCGGACCGTGGACACTGTCGTGCTGGACAAGACCGGCACCGTCACCACCGGCCGGATGAGCCTGGTCGACGTGGTTCCCGCCGCAGGCGTCGACCGCGATCAGGTGCTGCGCCTGGCCGGGGCGGTCGAGGCCGCCTCCGAGCACCCGATCGCCCAGGCGATCGCGTCGGCAGCCGCTGACATGGTGCCGCTGCCGCAGGTGACCGGGTTCGCCAGTACCGAGGGCCTCGGTGTCACCGGCACCGTCGACGGCCACATCGTGCACGTCGGCCGCCCCGCCTTGCTGCGCCAGGCCGGGCTGACGGTGCCCGCCGACGTCGAGCAGGCCGTCGCTACTGCCCACACCGCCGGGCAGACCGCCGTGGTCGCCGGGTGGGACGGTCAGGCCCGCGGCGTCCTCGCTGTCGCCGACACCGTCAAACCGACCAGCCGCGACGCCGTGGCCCAGCTGCGAGCGCTGGGCCTGTCGCCGGTGCTGCTCACCGGCGACAACGAGACCGTCGCCCGGGCGGTGGCCGCGCAGGTCGGCATCGATGAGGTGATCGCCGAGGTCCTGCCGGCCGACAAGGTCGACGTGGTCACACGGCTGCAGGAGCAGGGCAAGGTCGTGGCGATGGTCGGTGACGGCGTCAACGACGCCGCCGCCCTGGCCCAGGCCGACCTCGGGCTGGCCATGGGCACCGGCACCGACGCCGCGATCGAGGCTTCCGACCTGACCCTGGTCCGCGGTGACCTGATGACCGCCGCCGACGCTATCCGACTGTCGCGGCGCACCCTGCGCATCATCAAGAGCAACCTGTTCTGGGCCTTCGCCTACAACGTCGCGGCTCTGCCGCTGGCCGCGGCCGGGCTGCTCAACCCGATGATCGCCGGAGCGGCGATGGCGTTCAGCTCGGTGTTCGTCGTCGCCAACAGCCTGCGGCTGCGCCGCTTCGCCAGCATCACGAAGTAGGGCGTACGACAGCGCCGCCTGCACCCCCGCCAAGGACGGGTGCAGGCGGCGCTGTCGTACGCCCGAGCAAGACGCACGCGGGCATGCGCCTTCGTGGTCAGACCAGGCGCCGGACCACGTAGTTTTTGCTCCAGATCTTCTGCTTGGTGACCGTCTTGCCGGTCCGCGGCGCCGCCCACATCTTGCCGCCACCGGCGTAGATGCCGGCGTGCGTGCCCTTCGTGCCCTTACGGATGACGATCAGGTCACCGGGGCGGGCGTTGGACTTGGCGACGGCCTTGCCGTACCGCTGCTGCAGGTGGGCCTTGTGCGGCAGCTTCTTGCCCGCCGCCTTCTTGTAGACGTACATGGTGTAGCCGGAGCAGTCGAAGCGCTTGGGCCCGGCGGCGCCGAACTTGTACTTCTTGCCCTTGTGCTTCGCCGCTTCGGTCAGGACCCGGTTCGCGGCCGCTTTGGACTTGGCGGCCTTGGACGCCGCCGTCTTGACGGTGATGCCGGTCTGGCTGAACGCCACGCTGGTCTGCGAGGACACCTGTGTGGTGGCGACCGTCGCGGCGGAGGCTGACTGCGGTGTGCCGAGCCCGCCGGTCAGAAGACCGAGACCCACGGACAGGGCGAGAGCGCCGACTCCCAGGGTGCGGGCGGGCCGGCTCAGGGTGCTTACGCGCACGGTGAAGGAATCCCTCCGGCACGCCTGCGAGGTTAGCTGTCGGATTCGGGCGCGAAGGTTGCCCGGCCGCACGCTGGCGGCTTCACCCCAAGGTCCTCATGCCCCGGCCGCCGCAGTGCGGCGTGCCGGTCGAGGACCGCTCGTGGTTCCCCCGTCCCTGCCCCCGATTGCCTCATGACTCGTCATGCGGGTTGTGCCGACGGACCGGGGCAGGGCTCGGCGTGGTCCAGGTCGGCACGACCGGCGAGCCTGTGCCCGCCGCCCCTCCTTGATAGCCCAGTCGGCGCCGATCCCGGCTCTCAGAGATGATCACACTCCGTGATTGGCGTGCCGAGACGTGTCCGATTTGGAAGACCGGTGCGAGGTTTGTCGACACATTGTGCTCATACCTGATGAACCCAGGGTGATTTTGATCTGTGAAAGGGAACACTCGATCTCGTACGTGGTAGCTGTGGGTGGCCCCGGCAGTGTTCCCCGGTTTGTCGCGTCCGAGGCGACTGCCGGTCGGTTGATCGTGGCCGACCGTCCGGCGCTCGTCGCCCGAATCGATGGCCATCCCTTAATCGCGGGGTGACCGTGTGGGCGCCCGGGTGGTGTCCGTCGGGGCGACGACCGCACGCGAAGGCGGTCGCTGCGCCGATGCAACCGAGCCGCAACCACCGGACCTTTCAACCGGCCGTGCCGTTGAGCGATGAGACAGACCCGATCAACCGCATCGCCCGACGACGAAGTCTCACCCATCCGGGCGGTCCGTCGGCGTTCAAATCTGTGAAAGGCAGGCTGTGAGAAATCGCTTCGTCCCGTCTGCCCTGGGCACGGGCACGTCGCCCCGCGGCGGGCGTGCCGGGAGGCTGATCGTCGCGCTCGTGGCGCTGGCCCTTGCCGGAGGCGCGAGTTTCGGCGCCGCGCCCGCATACGCGGCCACACTGGCCCCGCGATAGGCGATCGCCGGTGGCTACACCGTTTCGCCGGCCACCGGCGGAGTCACCCGGGCGGCGCTCGCCGCTGATGCCACCACCGCGGCCTTCCAGGACCGCTTGGACGGCGCTTTGCAGCACATGCTGGACACCTTGCTCGGCCCCGGCCGCTCAACGGTCACCACCAACGTCGAACTCGACCTCGACCAGGTCGCGACATCCCGCACCACCTACCAGCAGGATCCGTCCGCCGGTGCCCTGTCCGAACGGATCAGCGAGCGCTCTTACATCGGCGACAACGGCGGCACCCGGTACGACAGCAGCAGCGCGTCGCGCGTCAACGCCCTCGACGAACTGTACGAGACCCGCCGGGAAGCCCCCGGCGACATCATCAGACTGAGCGTCGCCGTCCTCGTCGATGAAGCCGCCGTGGCGAACCTCGACCTGGCTCAGGTCCGTGAACTCATCGCCGTAGCCGCCGGTGTTGATGCTGGCCGCGGCGACCGGGTGACGGTTGCCGCCATGCCCATGCGCACCGCTACAGCCACTCCCACCGACAACGCCGTCGCGCAGCCCGGCACCGCATCCCCTGCCGCGCTAAGGACGGCACTCATCGCCGCGGTTCTGATCCTGGTGACCTGTGCCGCGCTGCTGGCCCTCCGGAAGCAACGGCGCCGGGCCGCGGCGGCCTCGGCGGCAGCCGACCGGCGAGAGCTGCTCCGTGCCCAACTGCACGTCCAGCGCACTCCGGTCCCGGCTGCGGCAATCGCTACTGCACTCGACGAGGACAGGCGACAGCAACGGGCGGTCGGGTCGGTCGACCCGGCGCAGGCCGCGCAGCAGCTGCGAGAATGGATCGGCTCCGGCCGGTAGGAACGGGCGGCCGGCTCAGGACTTCACGAGGCGGGCGATCGCCGCGCTCGCCTCCTTGATCTTCGCGTCCACGTCGCCCTCCGCCGCGGCGTGGACCACGCAGTGCTTCAGGTGATCTTCGAGCAGGCCGACGGCTACCGCGTGCAAGGCGCTCTTGGCGGCCGAGATCTGGGTCAGGATGTCGATGCAGTAGGTGTCCTCGTCGACCATCCGCTGCAATCCGCGGATCTGCCCCTCGACCCGCTTCAGCCGGGCCATCAGCGCCTGTTTCTCTGCCGAATACCCGTGCGGACCGGCCGGTTTCGCCTCACTCATGCCGTGCAAGATACCCGGCACCGGTATCAGCCGGTGCGGCTGCGGACGCGTCCCGGCAGTCGCCGCGCTCGCTGGAGTGGCCAGCGGTCACCGAGCCCGCGATGTCGTAACCTGGCCCGGTGAGCCGATCCCACCCGCCGGCAGCTCCGTGGCTGGTGCGCTGGCTGCTGGTCGTGATCACCCTGGCCGGTGTCGGGCTCGTGCAAAGCGCACACTGCGCCGACGGAGCGACCGGCGCACACGATGCGGGGCATTCGGTTACCGCGGGGCATCATCACGGCGTTTCGGATCACGGCGTTGTGGCGACTGGGCAGCACGTCACGGCAGGCCGGACGGCAGACACCACAGCCGGGCACTGCGAGGTCAGCGCCCCCGTCGCCGAACCCGCAGTGCGAGCCGGCGCCGTCGCGCTTCCGGCGATGACCGCCTGCGCCGACACCAGCGCACCCCACACGGCGGTGCTACAGATCGTGTCGGTTGCGCCCGCCGTCGCCCTGATCCAACTCGGTGTAAGCCGCATATAGGACACCGCGCACGCATACGCATACGCATCCCCGGATCTGCGCTCGTGCCTGCCCGGCGGCCCGGCATACGTGGCCGTCACGCCCCCGCCCGGCGGTGGTGTCCACCTGTTCCCTGCGCGGAAAGCCGAACTTTCGTGAACCTTCACGCCTTCCCCGCTGCCCTGCTCACCCATCAGCGCCAGTCCCAGCCGCATCGCTCGAGCGGCGGCCGCCACCTGCCGGACGCGGGGGCGCTGCCGTGACCGAGACCCTGCCGCCGCTGCGCACCACCCACCTGTTCGACGCTGCCGGTGGACGGTGGTGCTTCGACCTGTGGGACGGGATCGGCCGGCCGGTCGTCTTCATCCCCGCGGTGTTGTTCGACCGGACGTGCTGGTGGCCGACCGCGGCCGACCTGCGCGCGCACGCCACCGTCGTCGCCGTCGACCTGCCCGGACATGGCGGTTCGCCTGGCCGGGAATGTTACGAACTCGACGACCTCGTCGATGAGCTGGCCATGCTCGTCGACAGTCTGCAACTGCGGCGCGCACCGGTGATCGTCGGGCACGGCCCGTCAGCGACGCTGGCGGCCCTGTTCGCGGCACGCTACGCCACCCACGCTGTGGTAGCCGTCGACCCGATTCCCGTCGCGGGCCTGTGTGCCGACGTCGACACCTATCTGCGCGGCCTGCAGCTCACCGAACTCCCCGAGCAATATCGCGGCCTGGTGCGAACCTCGTATGACCCGCGCCTTTTGGCCGCCTACGCGACCGGTCTGCGGCACCGCCGCCCGGCGGCCGCCACGATCGGCGTCACCCCTACCCGGCTCGCCGTGCACAGTCGGCCACCGTCCGAGCCCGAGACGGATCCGCAAGCCGCCGACACGTGGCGACAGGAGGTCTACGACGTTCCGGGCCGGTTCGCGTCCCTCGCCGCAGACCGCAGGTTCATCACCGACCTGCGGACACTGCTGTGACGCGGCACTGGGTGGCATGCCGAGCTGGTCGCCTGCGCACAACGCCGCTGATCAGCGGAAATGAGGAAGTCCCTTGGCGGGAGAGCGGACGGCGTGCCCTCCCGCCAAGGCTGCACTGACGCCTTCGGTCAGCGCACCAGCTGATAGCCGGCTGCGGCGACGGCCGCAGCCACGCTGTCATCGTCGAGCGGCGCGGCGCTGGTCACCGTGACCGCGCCGGTGGCGACGTCGACGCTGACGTCACGCACGCCGGGAACATCGGTGAGTTGCTTACTGACCCGGCCGGCGCAGCCGCCGCCGGTCATCCCGGCGACCTGATACACCGTTCGGGTGCCGTCCGGCGTCGTCGCCGGCTCGGTGGCCGCGGTCGTGGTGGCGCAGGCGCAGGCGGTATCGCTGCCGCACATCGGCTTCTCCTTGCTGTCGTATGACCGGTGCTGAGCTGGGGGAGCAGGTCACGCCCGCACGAGGCGGGCGATGGCGTCGGAGGCTTCCTTCAGCTTCGCGTCGGCGTCGGGTCCGCCGTCGCGGGCCGCGTCGACGACGCAGTGCGCGAGGTGGTCGTCGAGCAGCCCGAGTGCCACGGTCTGCAGTGCCTTGGTCGCCGCGGACACCTGCGTGAGGATGTCGATGCAGTACGTCCCGTCGTCGACCATGCGCTGCAGGCCACGGATCTGGCCCTCGATCCGGCGCAGCCGCTTCAGGTAGTCGTCCTTGTCCGTGATGTAGCCGTGAGCCATGACCCGGCTCCCTCCAGCCGTCGCTACCGTACCCCCCTAGGGTATATCGGTAAAGCGGTACGTCCAACGCGGTGACGCGGAAGTCAATCGACGCACGCCCTTGACCACTTATACCCCCAGGGGGTAACAATGACGCTGAACACGGATACCCCCTGGGGGTACCAAGGAGGCTCGGTCATGTCCCGCAATCCGCACCGGTGGTGGGCGCTCGCGCTCATCGCCCTCGCCCAGTTCATGGTCATCATGGACACCTCGATCATCGGCGTCGCCCTGCCGAAGATGCAGAACGACCTCGGCTTCACCCCGAGCAATCTGTCCTGGGTCTTCAACGCCTACGTCGTCGCCTTCGGCGGCCTGCTGCTGCTCGGCGGCCGCCTGTCCGACCTGTACGGCGCCCGCCGCATCTTCGCCACCGGCTGGGCGGTCCTGCTCGCCGGGTCCGCTGCCGCCGGCCTGGCCGGCACTGTCGAGCTCGAGCTCGCCGCCCGCGCCGTCCAGGGCGTCGGTTCCGCCCTGATCGCCCCGTCCGCGCTGACCCTGCTGATGATGCTCTTCGGTAACCGGCCCGCCGAGCTCACCAGGGCCCTCGCCCTGTACGGAGCGGCCGCACCGGCCGGCGGCACCGCCGGAGTGTTCCTCGGCGGCGTCATCACCGAATACGTCAGCTGGCCCTGGGTGTTCTACCTCAACATCCCGATCGCCGTCCTCGCTTTGATCGCCACCCCGGCGCTCATGCCCGCCGGCGGCAACCGCCCCGGCAGCCTCGACCTGGCCGGCGCCCTCACCGTCACCGGCGGCCTGGCCGCCGCCGTCTACGCCATCGTCCGCGCCCCGGAAGCCGGCTGGAACACCGCCTCGACCTGGCTCACCCTCGCCGGACCCACGGTCCTGCTCGCCGCGTTCCTGACCATCCAGGCCCGCCGCCGGCAGCCGCTGATGCGGCTGGGCATCTTCACCAGCCGCAACCTCACGGCGGCGAACCTCGCCCAGCTGCTGCTCGGCGCAGCGTGGATCCCGATGTGGTTCTTCCTCAACCTCTACCTGCAGCAGGTCCTCGGTTTCAGCGCGTTCCCCAGCGGCGCCGCCCTGCTGCCGATGACCGTTCTCATCATGGTCGGCATGATCGTCCTCGCCCCGCGCGTCATCGGACGATTCGGCACCAAGACCACCCTGGTCGCGGGTCTCGCGGTGCTGGCCGCCGGTCTCGGCTGGCTCGCCCTGATCCGCCCGACCGGCAGCTACCTGACCGACGTGCTGCCCGCCTCCCTCGTCGCAGCCCTCGGCATGGCGCTGGCGTTCATCCCGTCGCTGGGAACCGCCCTGTCCAGCGCCCGCCCGGAGGAAGGCGGTCTCGCCTCCGGCATCGTCAACACCAGCTACCAGATCGGCTCCGCCCTCGGCCTGGCCGCCATGACCGCACTCGCCGCAGCCAACGGCGCAGACGCCCTCGGCGACCCGGCCGCACTCACCGACGGCTACTCGGCCGCCCTGCTCGGCGCCGCCGGCATCGCCCTGGCGGCCGCCGTCCTCGCCGCGATCACCCTCACCGGCCGCGACGGCAAGCCCGCCGCCACGCAACCCGAGAACTCGCCGGCCACCCGATGACCACCGGGTGCTGTCCCAGCGCTCCGCCGGAGCCCTCTCGGCTCCGGCGGGGCACCGGGCCCCTATCCCACCCGCTTACCCGTGACCAAGAGAGGCGATCGAGATGCCCACTCTCCTGACCGGCACCAGCACCGACCTGACCCACGCCACCGCGTCCAGCGGCAGGGCAAGGCGAGCCGCCCGCGCCGGACTATGGGCATTACCGTCCTACGGATTACTACTCGGTTTGAGTACCTGGACCCACCAGCCGTCGATCGACGACTTCGACGCCTACGCCCGCTATGTCACCACCGACGTGTTCTTGATCAGCCATCTCGGCGCCAGCATCTTCGGCGCTGCCTTGGCCGTCCTCGGCGCTGTCGCGTCACCGTGCTGATCGCGCACGGCCGCGCCGCCCGCACCGCCATCACCGGACTGGTCCTGACCACGATCACCAACGTGTTCCTGGCCTCGACCTTCGGCAGCGCCACCTTCGTCCAGCCCGGCATCGGCCGCGCCCACCTCGCCGGGACACCGGGCATGCCCGCCCTCAACGCCGACACCGCCTACGGCCCTGCGTTCTTCGCCGTCGCCCTGACCGCCACGTTCTTCCTGATCGTGTCCGCGATCATCCTCGGCACCGCCATCGCCCGCACCGACCGGCGACTGCGCTGGCACGGCATCGCCTACGCCGTCCTGCTCCCGGCCTTCGCGATCACGGGCTTCGCGCTGCAAGCCGC
This sequence comes from Paractinoplanes hotanensis, assembly GCF_023717965.1. Taxonomy (NCBI): domain Bacteria; kingdom Bacillati; phylum Actinomycetota; class Actinomycetes; order Micromonosporales; family Micromonosporaceae; genus Paractinoplanes; species Paractinoplanes hotanensis. The sequence continues at coordinate 22,934 of NZ_JAMQOL010000044.1, forward strand.
CCAGCCGTGGACCGGCTTCGCCCTCGCCACCGCAACCACCGCCCTGGCCGCACAGCTGAACCGGCTTGATCAATAGACCATTACGACCGCGCATCCCGGTAGAACCCGTCCGTATGCCACCCAGGCGTCGCGAAACCGGGGCGAACGGCGTCGGCCTGATCGGCGAACATGACCCGGCGTTACGCCGGTAGCTCATCGATGTCCTACGCGGCGTCGAAGCTGACGGGCGATGCTCGGCCTTACCCACTCGACTCCACGATCTACGGCACGCCACGGCATGCATCGGCTCGACCACCGACCTGCATAGCTACGGATCGGTGCGGTGGGTCAGCTCGATGAGGCGGCGCAGGCAATGCTCGCGTAACGGTTCAGGGAAGTCGGCGGCGAGCCGGTAGTAGATCACTCTGCCGGCGCGGCGGGTGGTGACCAAGCCGGCGCTGCGCAGCATCCGCAGTCCGTAACCGGTGGCGTCCATGCTGCTTTGCAGAGCGAGAGCGAGGTCACCCACGCACAGCTCCTCGACCGTGTCGAGGGCGTAGATGATCCGGGCACGGGTCGGGTCAGCCAGCATCCGCAGCAGGGCCGTCAGGCGCTGCGCGTCATCGTGGCTGATCAGCCGCGCCCGGGCGGCGGCCACCCGACCAGGGTCGACCGGATGGCTGTGCTCGGTAGCCGGCCGTTGTTCGGATGACGACATCAAAACCTCCCGCCTTCGGCGTTACCCGCGCACTCGTACGGGTATGCGGTCGAAGTCCCATCCCTGACGTGGAGGTCGTCATGACGAGCACCACCCTGCCCATGCTGGAGACCTACCCGCAGCCCATCAACCTGGACCGGCGCAAGCTGGCTGCCACCATCGATGCGCTGATCGCCTGCAGTGAGGCGTGCACCGCGTGCGCCGACGCCTGCCTGAGCGAAGGTATGGTCGCCGAGCTGACCAAGTGCATCCGTACCAACATGGACTGCGCCGACATCTGCGGTACGACCGCGCGGGTGCTCTCGCGGCACACCGGTTACGACGCCAACATCACTCGCACCCTGCTGGAAGCGTGCATCATGGCCTGCAAGTCCTGCGGCGACGAGTGCGCCAGCCACGCCGGCATGCACGAGCACTGCCGGATCTGTGCTGAGGCGTGCCGGTCCTGTGAGCAGGCCTGCCAGGACCTGCTCGCCACCATCGCCTGACCCGCTCGAACCGTCAGACCTTAGAGAGCTGGCACGTCAACCGGCTCGCCGGGGCGCGGTGACCCCTCACCGCCACGCTGATGCCCGCGGGCTACAGCGCTCCACCGTCGTGCCGGTCCCGCGCCTCGGTACCGATCATCGTCGCCCCGGCCGTGGCATTGGCCGTCACCGTGCCGGTCAACCGGGGCACCGGTCCGCCACAGCACGCCACTCGTCGATCGAATGGCTCGCCCGAGCGCCGGTTGACGACGATCAAGCCCGGGGCAACCGGAAACGGACCGCCTCGCCATACGGAGGCAAGTCAAGACCTCGCGACGAAGGAACGGAGCCCGAAGCGGTGATAGACACGCAGAACGCAGACAAAGCCGGCCACGGCGGCGGGAAGTCGCACGACAAGAAGATGTACCTGCGGTTCGGAGCGATGATCTTGACCGCCATGGTGGTCATGTACGCCACGATGTTCGTCAGCAGCTGGCAGTGGGGCCATATCCGGTTCAGCGAGAGCCGGGTGTTCATGGCGCTGACCATGGGCGGCACGATGGGCCTGATCATGCTCGGCTACATGCTCAACATGTACCGCAACACCAAGGCGAACCTGGGCGTCGTCGCGGTGAGCTTGCTCCTGCTCGGCGGGGGCGTGTTCCTCGACCGCAGCCAGACCACAGTGCAGGACAGCGGGTGGATGAACTCGATGATCCCGCACCACTCGATGGCCATCACCCGCTCCGAGTACGCCGAAATCTCCGACGTGCGGGTCTGCGAGCTCGCGAGGCAGATCAGCAAGGCTCAGCGCGAAGAGATCCTCGAGATGAAGTGGCTCGTGGAGGACATCGGACGCAACGGCGTGGCGGCGACCGCACAGGAGGCGCAGGCCCGGCCGGTCCCCGCTTTCGAGGAGTCCGCCGATCGCCAGTGCGCCACAGAGTGACACCTTCGGCGCGAACAACCAACCGGTCCGCAGTTGAAGACCGACCAAGTCCGCTGGATCGCTGACAGCAACGGGCTTCGGCGGGGCGTCCGGGCAATGGGCCGCGGCCGTGTCGAGGATGGTGATCCGCAGGTGATCGCGTGTCGCTACGGCGGGTGTCATGACGCTGTAGCCTCGGCAGCAGGAGCGTTGGTTGGTTCGCCTGAGCAGCGCTGATTGCCGCGGCTCCTACGCTGTGTGACGGTGCCGCGTGGTGATCCGGTGGTGATCGGATGTCGGCGACCGTTTCGGCACGGCCGCGACTAAATCAGCACGCGCAGCTGGTGGTCATCGGTGCGTGAGGTGCCTGAAAAATGCACTCGGCCCCGACCTGCGGAAACGCATAGCGGCTCTGAGCTGGCGAATTGTCTTCAGTACGGCTTTGAGTACGAAGGGTAGCGGAGTGCACTCGTGTCCACTAGTCATCTGACTACGGATCAGAAGGTTAGGGGTTCGAGTCCCTTCGGGCGCACAAAAGATCAAGGCCGTGACCTGCGGAAACAGGGGTCACGGCCTTTCTTTTCCCATTTTCAGCGCAGATTTTCCCACCTGGTGGGAGCGTGGTGATCGGGTGGTGATCCTGTGTCGCCAGGCGTGTCATTCCATAGCGGAATGCTGGCGTGAGCTGGCTCTTTGTTGCGGGAACTCGGCCTCTCTCCGTCGGCATGACTGACTACTGTGTGTCATGGTGGGGCGCGAGAATGGCAGCCTCGTGGTTTCTCGGCATTGAGCGATGCGGAGTCTCGGGTCGCCGAGGTGCGCACAGTGCGCCGGGTCGTCGAGGGGTGACGATGCGGACCGATGCCCATCGCTCGGAGCGGTGCCGCTGCTGCGGGACGGGCGTCCTCCGAAGGCGTCTGCACAAGCTTCTCGGCCTCCGTCCGGTTCAGCAGGCCGCACGGGTCTGCCGCGGACGATGGCGGAGCGGCGGTGTCCGCCAAGCCGGCCGGCTCGGCTTCCCCCTCGATGCCCACGACCGCCGGTGCATCGGGTGGAGACGGTGCCGGGTCGGCCCGGTTCGTCCGCAGGCGGTCAATGCGAGCATCAGGATCGTCGCCACGCCGATCAGCGGTTGATGCCGTACCGTGTTCATCCGCCTGCTCCCGCGATGCGTTCGCGCACCAGCCCGGCGAGCCGGATCATGGCCGGGCGGTCGCTGTCATCGGTGACCGACGTGACGACCCGCAAGCTGCAGGCGCGGTCGCCGGCGGCGAATTCGGCCTCTCCGGTGACGAACCGGATCCCGTCCGGCCCCGGTGCAGGGTCGCCTACGATCGGGTCCGAGGCCGGAAGCTCGCCGCCTGCGGCTGTACCGGGGATCCCGACGGACAGGGTGACCGAGTGGGCGTTGGCGGGGTTCTCCCACACGCACCCGTCGGCTCCGGGGGAGCCGCCGTCGTGGTCTCCGATCTCAGCGGTGATCTCTGCGTCGGTCAGGAGTTCGCAGCCGTCCAGTTGCTGGTCCGCGCGTTCCGGCGCGGCACCGGTGGCCGGGGGCTGCTCGGCCGCGCCCGATGCGGGCGTGTCGGTGGATTGCCCACCGCAGCCGGCGAGGACCAGGGTCACGAACAGCGCCGCGGTGCCGGCCAGGCCGCGTCGGCTCCAGTTCTTGGTTGGCAGGTCCGACATGTCTTCTCCATGAGGTCGCTGGTGAGAGAGATCAGTGCTGCGGCGGTAGTCCGAGGATTTCGATGCCGTGCCGGCTCGCGGCATGGCCGAGGGCGGCGGGGTCGATCAGCGCCGGGCCGGGCAGTCGCCGTTCGAGGGCTGGAGATCCGGCTTCGGCGGCGAAGTCCTCGAAACCGGCCGGGGTCGTGATCTGAAGGGCTCGCAGAGGTTCGTCCGTACCCACCATGAAGGTGTGCGGGACGCCGACGGGGAGAAGTACGAAGTCACCGGGTCCGGCATGTAGTTCTTCGCCGGCGCACTGGAATCTGGCGGTTCCCGCGAGGATGTAGAACATCTCGTCCTCCACCTGGTGGCGGTGCAGCGGCGGTGCGAATCCGGGCGGGTTGACGAACTCGGCCACGGTCAACCGGCCACTGGTGTCGGTGCCGGCAGCTTTGACGGTGACGAGATTGCCCAGGAACCAGAACGCCTCGCCCTCGTTGGGGCGCCGCAGGTAAGGGTCGGTCACGACATCCTCCTCCAATTGTTGCGTTTACTGCCAGTACATTCAATATGCGGCGAACTTTTGAATATGTTGCCAGTATGGTGAAGTTGGTCGTGTAGTCAAGAGGGTCGCGCAATATTCGATATATCCTGGGTCTCGCTAATGGCTTGGTAGCATCGCGCTGTCATGGACGAGGTTGAAGACGCGAAGCCGGCACGGCAGTACCACTCACCGGTGCGGCAGGAGAACGCCCGCCGCACCCGGCAAGCTGTCGTGCGAGCCGCGAGCCACCTGTTCGTCGCGAACGGATACGGCAGAACCTCGCTCGCCCAGGTGGCCGTGGAAGCCGGCGTTGCCCGGCCCACCGTGTTCGCCGTCTTCGGATCCAAGGCGGCCCTGCTGCGGCAGGTCCTTGATGAGGCGCTGGCCGGTGATGACGAACCGGTGCCGGTCGCTCAGCGCCCCTGGTTCCGGCCGGTGCTGGAAGCGCCGGCGCCCGCCGGCGTCCTCGATGCGTATGCCGGCGTCTGCACCCTCATCGGCGGGCGGGCCGCCCAGGTCTTCGAGGTCGTGCGGCGGGCCGCCGACGAAAGTCCCGAGCTGACCGAGATCTGGGAAACTTTGCTACGCAACCGGCGCCTCGGCGCCCGCATGGTCGTCGAACGCCTCGCCGCCCTCGGCGCGACGCTCAGACAAGGCCCCGACCTGGAGCGCACCGTCGACGAACTCTGGTTCTACAACGACCCGGCCCACTACGGCACGCTGGTGCTGCACTGCGGCTGGACCAAGGGATCCTTCCAGGCCTGGCTCGCCGGGCGGATGCGCGACGGCTTGCTCACCAATTGACAGAGGTCAGACCGCCCACCCGGGCCGGCGACACGCTCAGACGAGACCTCCCGCAGAGCCCCGGCAAAGTCGTCAGCTGATGCTGAGTAGCGCCAGCGGGTGGCTGCTGTCACGGGCGTGATGGCGGTCGGCGGCGGCGATGTTGGTGACGCCCCATTTTTTGCTCCGATCTTCCCACCAAGTGGGACCGTGGTGATCGGATGGTGATCGCGTGTTTTCAGGACGCCAAGTCCATAGTGGATTTGGTCGTTGAGCTGGGCGTCTTCGGGCGAGAGTCAGCCGCGATCGCCGCCACGTTCGACTACGGTCCGTTACCGTGGGTGAGGGCGAATGCTGCCGCCGCGCTGGTCGATATCCACGATGTGCCTGCCCCCTGACGCCCCCATCCGTGATGGTGCCGCACGCGGCAGATCACGAAGCCCACGGGCTTGCGCCACCCCCAACTCGAACGCCTCCTGCGCGCCGGAAGCCTGGATCGTGACTTTGGAGACGTCTGATGAAACGGGCGGTGCTATGGGTTAGTAGGTGGATGTGACCGTCAGATCAGGCATCCGGGTGGCGGGCCGGGACAGGCCGGTGACCGTGGTTCCGTCACGATTGATTTCGCGTACGACGGTCCAGCCCTGGACGTCGCGGTAGTAGCGGACGAGCCCTGGTTCGATCGTGCCTCGTCGGACCGCGGTGTGCCCGGTGCTGGCCGCGTAGTCGAGCACCCACCAGGCGAGGTGGCAGCCGATGCGCTGGCCGGCGTATGCCGGGTCGGTGACGGTGGTGGCCATGAAGGTGGCCGGCTCGGCTCGTTCCTGTGCGGTCCACAGCGACGCCGGTGACTCCTCGTACAGGGTGGTACAGCCGATCACTTCGCTGGCGTTGGCGGTTAACACCCAGGTAGGTATGTCGGGGTCGGCGGCCTGGGCGGCGAGTTCGTCAGCGGCCGCGTGCCAGTCCGCCAGGCCGCGCGCTTGCAGCCAGTCGGAGCGGGCATGGATCAGCTCGGCGATCGGTTTCTCGTCGTCGGCGGTGGCGGGGCGCATGGTCAGAGTGCGCGGGCGCTGCAGCACCCGCCCACGGTAGATCGTGAGACGCCGGTCAGGCAGGCACCGGAGTGGGTGATTCGGCGTGCCCGAAGGAGCTCAACGCCGCCTCGAGGGCGATCACGTTGCAGACTGAGTTGTCGCCCGGCGCCGGTGTGCCGTCGGCGATGCGGGTGGCTGCGGCGGCCAGCTCGTCCGGGTTGAGGTAGCCGTCGTCGATCAGCGGGGATCCGCGGTCGAGCATCGCTCGGAGGAAGGCGGCGCCGTGCCGGTGCAGGGCTTCATCCATGACCGGTTCAAAGTTCTCCCGCAGGGGCGGGTCGACCAGGTAGGGGCCGCAGCCCACGCGTTCGAGGCGGGCCACGTGCAGCCTTTTCAGGTGCCGCCATGAGTACGGCAGCCATCCCCCGAACCGAATCAGGGCAGGGTCGGCAAGCGGGTGGATTGGCCACATGCCGGCCCGCAGGATCGGCGGGGCGACGCAGGCCGCGGCGAGCAGGGTCACCTCGTTGAAGATGGACGCCGGGGCGGTTCCGGTGTCGAAGCCGCCGCGCAGTTCGCGGCTGTGCGGGCCGGTCCAGGGCAGGTCGAGGGGGTCGGTGCCCAACGGTGCGCGGGACAGTTCAGCGGCGGTGAGCGCCATCATCTCGTCGCCGCCGGTGCCCGTGGCGACGGTGCGGACACCGCGTGAGCGCAGCAGTCCGAGCAAGGTGGTTTTGCCCTCGTCGTATAGCTCGTCGTAGGGGGTGATCAGGGCGCGGGAGGCGCGGCGTCCGCCGGGCCGCAGCGGCAGGTTGTCGGTCATGCTGGTGGTGACGTCCGGGCCGAGCCGGAACAGGTCGATCATCTGCCGCCGGCGGTCCTGCTGCTGGACACCGGCCGGTCCGACGATGATCATCGCGGCGGCGGTGATCTGGCCGGGGTGTGCGGCGCCGAGGCTCGCGGCGACGTTCGCGGAGTCCAAGCCGCCGGACAGTTCTACGGCGGTGCTGGCCGGGTCGTAGAAGCGCTGGTTCAAGGCCAGGTCGAGCAGATGTTCGTAGGCGGCGACTGGGTCGGCGCCGGGCGCTAGTTCACGTGGCCGGCCGGGAGTGGATAGCGCATGCCGAGGCCGTGCGCGCCGAACACGGCCTGGCTGCGTTCGGTGAGCCAGTGCAGGCCCTGCCACAGGGTGTCGTGGGTGTACCGGAAGGTGGTGGACAGCTGTCGTACCACTTCGTGCTCGTTGAGCGGCGTTTGCTGCAGCGATGGGGCGAGGCCAGCGACGTCCCACGAGCCGTGCAGGACGGTGTCGGTGACGATCAGGTACAGCGGGGCGACGCCGCGCACGCCGGCCTCGATCCACATCGTGCCGTTGCTGGGTTGGACGGTGATGAAGTCTCCGGGCCATCCGGTGTGGTGCGGCTGCCCGGTCATGGTGGGGCAGCGTTCGCGGATGATCATCGCGGGGCTGGTGTCGTCCGGGCCGAGGACTCCAGGGCCGGGTGGATGTACGGCTCGATCCAGGATGTGCCGGCCCGCCACTGCCGGCCGGTCCAGGTCCACGGGCCGTCGATGTCTCGGGGGTGGATTCGAAGCTTGATTATCGGTGCTCCGCTCGCATGCGCTGCTGGGCTTGGGGCGGTGCGGGCCGGGCGCCGCCGGCAAGCGGCATCCCGGCCCGGCGAGGGTGCGATCAGGTGACGATCTCGTCCTTGGTGTGGGCGGTGTCGGAGCTGCCCTTCTTCTTGTAGCTGGTCCTCTCCTCCAGGACGGGGACGGTCAGCGGTGCCGGACCGGTGAACAGTGCCGAGACGACGGCAGTGGCGTCAGTGTCGGGATCGGTGACCATGTGGTCCTCCTTCGTCGGGGTGCGACCGCGTCAGCAAAGAGAGTGGGGCGGTGCTGGGTGGCCGCGCCGTGGGTCTACATACATCAACGCCGATTGGTGACGCTGCGCGATAGAGTGCATGCAGACAGTGGCAGCGTTTTGCAGAGGTTGAAAATCCGCAGGCGTGCCACGATCACCACCAACCGGTACGGTCCCGGCATGGAGCACGCCCCGCTCGTCGCTTCCACCCACCCCGTGTGGACCTCTGCAGAGGTCGCCGCGGCCGCCCGCGCCGACCAGCCCGGCGCGGTCATTCGCCACGTCCGGCAGGCCACCGGCCTCACTCTTGACCAGCTCGGCAGCCTCTACGGCTGTTCCGCATCGACTCTTTCCCGCATCGAACGCGGGCAGCCGCCCGTCGACCAGATAGGCGTACGACGCCGCCTGGCCCACCTCCTCGGCATCCCGGACGAACTCGTCGGCCTGGCCCCCGCCCGACACGCTGCGCGCGTTCCGCAGCCGCCAGCACAAGCCGATACGCTGCCGGGAGGAGCACACGACGGCGATCGGAGCCCGATGAGACGACGCACCCTGCTCACCGGAGCTGGTGTTAGCGCAGCCGCTCTCGCCGGCCTCACCAGCAGCCTTGCCGCGGCAGCCGACCGGCAGCCGGCCAGCCTTGACCGGCTACTGCTGGCACCCACCCTGCCCGCCGCCGTCCTGCCCGCCGAACGGGCGGCCACCGCGGTGGCCGGCGCCGCGCAGGCATACCGCGACGCCCGATACAACACCCTGGCCGCCGCGCTGCCGCAGCTACTCGCATCCCTTCACACCAGCCGCGATGCGTCCGACGGCCACCGAAAGGAAGCGATGGCCGGACTGCTGTCGCGCGCCTACGCGGTCGCATCATCGCTGGCCACCAAGCAAGGCGACGACGCGATCGCGTTGACGATGGCAGACCGGGCGCGAGCCGAAGCGCTCACCGCCGGCGACCACGCCGCGCTGACCGCCGCCACCCACGTGCTGGCGATCACGATGCGCCGCGACGGGCACCACACCGGAGCGCTGAACCTGCTGCTCGGCACCGCCGCCCAACTTGACCCCGCCGACACAGACCCGGCCGCGCTCGCCGCTTACGGGACACTGCTGTGCACCGCGGCGTACACCAGTGCACAGGCCGGGCAGGCCGTCGACGCCGACACCTACCTGAGTGAGGCGGCCGCAGCCGCCGACCGGATCGGTGACCACCAGGGTGCCGGAGTGCACCCGTTCACGCCGACGACGGTGACCATGTACCGAATCAGCGTGCACACGACAATCGGTGACTCTGGCGCCGCGCTGCGGCCCGCCGCGAGCGTGGACCCGTCCCGGCTTCCGACCGCGGAACGCCACGGCCGCTACCTGGTCGACACCGCGCGGGCGTGGCATCGGCACGGCCGGCCCGACCGGGCCACGCACGCGCTGCTCGCCGCGGAACGGCACGCGCCGGAGGATGTGGCCGGGCCAGTGTCCGGGACCTGGTCACCACCCTGTTGTACGCGCCGACACCAACGCCGGCCGCACTCCGTGAACTAGCCAACCGGATCGGAGTCAGCTAGGCCAGCTGCTTGTGGGCCCGCGCGAAGAGCTGCGTCTCTCACAGGATGGCGTCTCGGATCTGCTGCCACACGCCGTTGTCGTCCCACTTCGGTAGCCATTCGAGTCCCTTCGGACGCACGAAAGATCGAGGCCGTGAACCGCGGAAACTAGGGTCACGGCCTTCTCCGCACGTCCGCCACCTCGATGAGGGAATTCCCCCACCTCACCGCTGCTCCGTATACCGTCCCACTGAGGAAAGGAAACACCGGTCGTGCACGACGAACTCGGCAGGCTGTTTCGAGACGCATGGATCGCGGGCGTCCGCAAGTACTTCCCCGGCGAGCCCAAACCCGGGTACGTCACCCCGTGGGAGCAAACGCCCGACTGGGAGCGATCCTGCGCCGCAGCCACCCAGGACCTCATCCAGGCGCTGGTACGCAGCAGCGAGAGCGCCGCGCTGAAGCTCGAACGTGAGCAGAAGGGCCAGTTCGTAGCGGCGTGCTGGAACGCCCAGATCTATCGGCACATCCCCGACCCGAAGCCCTCCTACGTCGCACCGTGGGAGGACCTCCCGCCGTGGCAGAAAGAGGTCGATGCCGACATCTTCGACGCCGTGGCAGACCAACTAGCCGGCTGATCAGCCAGCGCAGCCGATGCGGTACACCGAAGGATCTCGATGATCGAACGCGTTCGCGCCGTGCTGGTGACCCCACGCGACGAGCTGCTGTTCATCCGCCGGGAAAGACCGGATGCCCCCATCTACTGGGTCGCCTCCGGTGGCCATGTCGAGCCGACCGACGCCAGTCATGAGGATGCTCTCCGCCGTGAGGTTCGTGAGGAACTCGCCGGGACTCCTGACATCGCTAAGCTCATCCAGGTCATCGAGGGTGCCACCGATCGGCAGTACATCTACCTCGCCCGTATTGAGGCTTGGTCGTTTCCAGACCGGAGTGGTCCCGAATTGACTCAAGTCGGGCGTGGTGTCTACGCACTGGATGCCATCCCGATGAGGACCGCGGCCCTCGCCGGCATCACCCTTAAGCCCGATGCCTTGACCGCCTTCCTCAGTGCGGCGCTGGCCGAGTTGCCGAGCCTCTTTGCACTACCGGATCTGCGGCTCCCTTCCTGACTGGCGCGCTTACATCGCGCCGGAGCTGGCTGTCGGCACGATCCTGCCGTTGTGCAGGGTGCGCCCGGCGATTTGGCGTGCGTTGTCAGCCACGGCGGCGGGCACGCAGCACTATCTTGAGCAACTCGCCGGTGATCAGGATGGTGGAGGCGACGGCGGTGCAGGTGAGCCACTGCCCTGGGGTGAGGTCGGTGGTGGCGAACAGGTTGTGTGCGACATCGAGCTGCACGATGACGGCGAGCAGTGCCACGACGAGGCCGGTGGCGGCGAGCGCGGACCTATTGTGCAGAGTTTCAGGGCTGAACACGGTGCGGATGTCGGATCGGACGTTGAGCAGGTTGAAGGCCTGGAATAGCACGAAGGTGACGAACGCCATGGTGCCGGCGGCCGTCGCCCGGCCGAGTTCGGGCGCCGGCCCTGGCGCCCAGACGAGTACGGCCAGGGTGCCGCCAGCCATGACGGTGCTGGCGAGCAGGACCCGCAGCAGTCGTCGCCGGTTGAGGATGTGTTCGTCACGGCGGCGGGGCGGCTGGCGCATCGCGTCGGGGCTGACCGGGTCGACGCCGAGCGACATCGCGGGCGGCCCGTCCATGACCAGGTTGACGAAAAGGATCTGCAGCGCGGTGAACGGCGCGCCGCCGGCGATGCCGGTTAAAGACGCGATCAGGAAGGTCATGACGAATCCGAGCGCGGTGGAGACCTGGAAGCGGGTGAAGTTGACGATGTTGGCGTACACGCCGCGGCCTTCGCGCACGGCCGTCACGATGGTGGCGAAGTTGTCGTCCGTCAGGACCATGGTGGCGGCTTCCTTTGTCACCTCCGTCCCGGTCTTGCCCATTGCCACGCCGATGTCCGCCTTGCGCAGGGCGGGTGCGTCGTTGACGCCGTCGCCGGTCATCGCGGTCACCTCGCCGCCCTGCTGCAGTGCGCTTACGATCCGGATCTTGTGGCTGGGTGATACCCGGGCGACGACCCCGATGTCGTCGAGTTCACGGGCGAGGTCGGCGTCGTCGGTGATGGTGTCGAGGTCGCCGCCGGTCACTGCCCGGCCGGGGATGCCGATCTCGGCGGCGATCGCGGCGGCGGTGGCGGCGTGGTCGCCGGTGAGCATCCGGACCTTGATCCCGGCGTCACGGCATTGCTGGATGGCCTGTTCTGCTTCCGGGCGTGGCGGGTCGACGATGCCGGCGAGAGCAACCAGGACCAGTTGATCGAGGATGTCCTTGGGGTCCTGGGACGGTGTGAAGGTCTCGGCGGGGAAGTCTTGAACGGCGACGGCCATCACCCGCATGCCCTGCCCTGCGATGTCCGCGTTCGCTTGATCGTGGCGTTGTCGGGCGGCAGCGTCGAACGGCCGGACGTGGCCTGTGTCGCCTAGGTAGCCGCCGGCCCGGGCGGCGAGCACGTCCGGGGCTCCCTTGACGAAGCAGCGGATGACCCTGCGGCCTTGCTCGTCGGTCCAGTCGTGGAAAGTGGCCATGAATTTGTAGTCGGAGTCGAACGGGATGTCGAGCACGCGGGGGTGCTGTTTGCGTAGTGCGGTGACGTCGATGCCGCCTTTGGCGGCGAGCACGACCAGCGCGCCTTCGGTGGGGTCTCCTACGATGTCGCCGTCGCGAAGCACGGCGTCGCTGCACAGGGCCATCGGCACCAGCGCCGGGTCGAGAGGTCCGTGCGGCGAGCCGCCGTCGGCGTCGATGCGCCCGTCGGTGGTGTAGCCCTCGCCCGAGATCCGGTATCGGCGGCCGGACATCAGCAGTTCGCGGGCCGTCATCTGGTTGAGGGTCAGGGTGCCGGTCTTGTCGGTGCAGATCTGTGTGGTGCTGCCCAGGGTCTCCACCGACGCGAGCTTTTTGACGATAGCGCCGCGTTTGGCGAGCCGGCCCGTGCCCATCGCCAGGGTGAACGCCACCACCGCGGGCAGCCCTTCGGGGATGGCCGCGACCGCGAGGGAGACAGCGGTGATGAACAGGTCATCGAAGGGTTGCCCCCGGAGCAGGCCGAGGGCGAACACGACGACGATGACCCCGCCGGCGATGAATGCCAGCGTGCGGCTGAGTGCGTCGATCTGTTGCTGCAGCGGTGTCGAGGAGGGTTTCGCCTGGTGCAGCATGTCGGCGATCCGGCCGGTCTCGGTGCCCATTCCGGTCGCGGTGATCAGCACCTCGCCGTGGCCGCGAGTGACTGCGGTGTTCATGTAGACGGTGTTCACCCGGTCACCCAGCGGGGCGTCCTCTTCGACTGCGGCCGACGCCGACTTGGCCGACGGCTGGGCCTCACCGGTCAGCATCGATTCCTGGATCTCCAGTGAGGTCGCCGACAACAGCCGGCCATCTGCGGGCACCCGGTCACCGGCTTCCACGATCACCACGTCACCGGGCACCAGTTCGGTGGCGTCCAGCCGGACGACACGGCCGTCGCGGCGTACGGTCGCGGTGGTCACGCTCATCCGCCGCAACGCGTCGAGCGCGGCTTCTGCCTTCGACTCCTGCACGAACCCGATCGTCGCGTTGAGCAACACGACGAGCGTGATCGCGATCGGGGTCTCCCACTCCCGGCCCACCACCAGGGCCACCACCGCGGCGACCAGAAGGATGATGATCAGAAGATCCTGGAACTGCCGCAGGAACGCCCGCCATCGCGGCTGCTTCGGCACCTCGTCGAGCTGATTGCGGCCGAGCCGTTCCCGCCGATGCCGGGCCTCATCGGTGGCGAGGCCGTCCACCGAGTCTGCGTTCAGTTCTTCCAGAAGATCGGCGACCGGCCGCGCATGCCATCCGGTTGCGGTCGCCGGGGCAGGGGCTTCAGCGGGCATCTCGGCTCCGTTCAGACCATTCCAGAATGCCTGTCCGGGTGGCACTCCGGGCCGTGATCAACCGTACGGGTACGCCGCCGTGCCTGTACGCGAGCGAGGCGCCGCACCAGAGCAGCCCTGGCCAGGGCCACAGCAGGCGTGCTGATGGCATGTCACACCGGCACCCGCAAGCCTCCATGACGGATACCGACGGGTAAAATCATGACGCCCATGGTGACCCGCTCGCGACCGATTAGCCGCAGCGACAGCTCAGTGACACGAGTGACAACTGGCTACGGCGATATACGCGAAGCTGCGGAGAGGACGTGCGTCATGAACGGATCAGTCGTAACGAAGGCCGTGGTTGCCTACGACGGGTCCCCGGCCGCGAACGCCGCGATCGAGGCTGCGGCGCAAATGTTCCCGCGCGCGCACGCTCAGATCGCCTACCTGTGGACTCCGCCGTTTGCCAACGACGATCTCCGGCGCCGGCTGCGGGCGCGTAACAGCAACCTCAACGAGTTGGTCGCCGCGATCGAACGCGAAGGCGAACAGGAAGCCGCCCGTCTGGTCGCCACCGGTGTGATGCTTGCGCGCGCCGCCGGGTGGGACAGCGAGCCCGTCGTGCAGCGTGCCTACGGCGGAGAAGGCCTGCACCTGGCACAGATCGCTGACGAGGCGCAGTCGGACCTGCTGATCATGGGCTCCCGCGGGCTCGGTGCTGCCAAGGCGTTCCTCGGCAGCGTGTCCGACATGGCCGTGCACTACAGCACCCGCCCGGTCCTGGTGATCCCCCAGCCGCTGCTGGTCGACGAGTACGAGGCACTGCCGGACGGCCCGGTCGTCGTCGGCTGGGACGGCTCCGCCGGTGCTGACACCGCTTCCGCCACGGCCCGGAACCTGTTCCCGACGCGGGACCTGCACCTCGTTGCCGTCGGCGACGACATCACCCAGCCCGCACCGCAAGCCGGACCAGGCGATCAGGCGTTCACCGCAGTCCACTTGCAGAGCGGCCACGGTCACCAGGGCCGTGCCGTGGCCGACGCACTGACGGTCTACGCCCACGAGCAGAAAGCCGCCGCCATCGTGGTCGGCTCACGCGGCCGTTCGGCCTTGGCCGAAATCGTTCTCGGCAGCGTCGCCATGGCGACCCTGCATCACGCTCACCGTCCTGTACTCGTCATCCCTCCGCTCTCCCGCAAGATCTGAACAGGCCTAATCTCTCGAGCTGGCCTCTCCGGCCAGCGGGGCCCATTCGTCGATTGCCCGGTACACCTGGGCCACGTGCTGCTCATAGTTCGGGGGCGTGCGGATCGGGTTCGAGGAACGTCAGGGCGGTACCGGCGACGCTGAGCGCCGACAGGGACCAGTACTGTGGTGGGCCGTCGTCGAACGGACCCGCGACGATCTCCCGGCGGGCGACGCGATCGTGGCGACGACGACGATGCCTTGCATGCCCCGCTATGCGACAGTTGTCCATTCCGTAGGCGGTCGTCCTCTGTCGGCACCCATTTTGTGCTGGTGGCCATGGAGCGGTAGGGAGAGGTCATGATCCGCAACAGGCGTTACCACGGCGCTCGGCGTGACATCTACCTGGTCCACACCGAGAGCGGCTGGCAGGTCGTCGGCCGCATCGGCGGCTCCGACGGCCGAGAAGTCCACCCACTACTTCGACGACGAGCACGACGCTCGCGCGATGATCCAGCGAATGCGCATCGCAGCGCCGGCCGGGCGAAGACAACTGGGCGCTGATGCCGACGCGTCCGGCTCGATGACCGGCATGGGCCCGGGCGACCGTCACACCGATCACGCTCGCCGCACCACGCCGTAGACCAGTCGAGCGCTGACCGGCGGGCCGGCCGGACTGGTGTTCCACGCTTCTACCAAGACATCACCGCCGCCTGGCGGATCAGCCGCTTCGGCGACGTGGAGATCGCCGTCGCATGTGGGCTGGCCGAGGCGCCGTCCAGGTGGGCCGCCGCCTGCTGACCGAGATCGACACCTCCGCCGGGATCCGGCTGCTCGACGTCGGTGCCACCGCCCGGGCCGACTTCGTCCGAGACGAGCTGTTCGGGAGGCCGGGCGACGACGAGGCCACCGTCGCGCCAGCACTCTCGGCGCCGGTTGGCGAGGAACTTGCGTCCGCCGGCTGGCAGCCGGGCCAGGACGTGCGTTACGACGAGCGTGGCACGGGCTAGGTGTGGGGCAGCGGCCGGGGCCGCGTCACCCGTCGGCTTCGAGGGCCGGGCGACAGTACCGGGGTCGGTGTTCACCTTCCCGGTCCATGACTCGGCGTTGCATCCGGCTGATTCGCCGGATTGGATCGTGGGCTGGCTAGGTCGGCCGGGCGGGCGAGGTGGAATCCTTGGCCGTAGCTGAGGCCGAGTTCGGCGAGCCGGGAGCGTTCGGCGGCGGTTTCGATGCCTTCGGCGATGAGTTCGGCGTCGGTGTCGGCCGCGAAGCTGACCAGCGATCTGGCCAGGGCGGCGCGCAGGATCGGTGTCGATGCCGCGGACCAGAGAGATGTCGGGCTGATGATGTCGGGTTGTGCGCCCGCCTCGGGCGATCCCCTGGCGCAGTCAGGCAGCCATGAGGTCTCGATTACCCGCGAGACAACGCTCGACGCGTTCCACCGAGGGCCATGACAGGTCACCCGGCTACCCGCCCTGCTCGTGGCGTTGGCACCCTTCACCCGCCGCACTGCGCCGATTGCTCGATCTGATCGCCATCCTGAGAAACGAGGAGACCGTCGTGCCCACCAGTGAAGTCGTACACGAGCTGACCCCGGACGACGCCCGAGGCCGGCTGGTTGATCTGCTGACCGCTCGGGGCTGGATCACCCAGCCGCAGGTGGCGGCGGCGTTCGCGACCGTGCCACGGCATGTGTTCGCCCCAAAAGGCACGAGCGTCGACGAGGCGTATGCCGACGATGTGGTGGTCACTCGACGCGGTCCGGACGGCAAGACCACGAGCTCGATCTCGGCACCGTGGCTGCAGGCGTACATGATCGAGGCGGCCCGGTTGCAGCCCGGGTCGCGGGTCCTTGAGGTCGGTTCGGGTGGCTACAACGCGGCGCTGCTCGCCCAGGTTGTCGGCCCGTCCGGGACGGTGGTCAGTGTCGACATCGACCCGCAGGTCGTCGCCAACGCCCGGACCGCGCTCGAGGAGGCTGGGTATGGCCGGGTGCTGGTGGTGTGCGGTGACGGCGAGGACGGCTATGCGGCTGGTGGCCCGTATGACGCGGTGATCGTGACGGTCGAGACCAGCGACATCCCGCCCGCCTGGACGCAGCAGCTGGCGCCGGGCGGGGTGCTGGTGGCGCCGTTGCGGATGCGCGGGCACACCCGCTGCCTCACCCTGCAGCCAGGTGACGGGCATCTGGTGGCGTCGGCGTCGTTGCAGTGCGGGTTCGTGCCGATGCAGGGCCACGGCCGTGACCCGGTACGCCGGGTCCCGTTGCGCGGCGACGACGCGGTCCTGGTCTTGGACGACTCCAGGACGCAGGTCGACGCCGACGCCCTGCGCACGGCCCTGGACGGCCCGCGACTGGAACTGCGGTCGCCGGTCACCGCCGCCATAAGCGACGGTGAGGCGTTCGAGGCGATCCACCTGTGGCTAGCCTCCCAACCCCGCCCGTACGGGATCTTAAAGGTCGACCGGGAACGCACCGCAGGGCTCCTCGATCCACAGGACAGATTCTTCTGCCCGACCCTGCTGACCAGCGACAGCTTCGCCTACCTCACCCTGCGCCAGCACGACGAGACAACGTGGCAGTTCGGCGCGCAGGGCTTCGGACCCGCCGCCGGTGCGCTGACCGGCGACCTGATCGACCTGGTCACCGCCTGGGACCAGCACGAGCGGGCCGGGGGTGGGCCGCAGATCAGTGTGTACTCGGCCGGCACCCGGCTGCCGGACACCGGCAGACTGCGGCTGCTGGTGCCGCGCCGCCACACCCTGACCGCATTGACCTGGCCGCGGAGTAGCCGGTGACGGCGGTCGAGGCTATGCCCACGCTGGTGATCATTCGTGGTAACAGCGGATCCGGGAAATCGACGGTCGCGGCCGAGGTGCGGCGCCGGTACGGCCGCGGCTGTGCCCTGATCGAGCAGGACTACCTGCGTCGGGTGGTGCTGCGCGAGCACGGCAGCAACAGCACCCCGATCGTCGCGCCCGGCTTCATCACCACCATGACCCGGACCGCGTTGGCCGCCGGCTATCACGTCGTACTGGAAGGGATTTTGCACACCGGCCAGTACGAGACCTTGTTGCGGGAGCTGATCGCCGGGCATCCAGGACCGTCTGCGGTGTTCTGGATGGAGGTGTCGTTCGACGAGTCTTTGCGCCGCCACACCGGCCGGCCCGATCTTGCCCACATCGACGCGGCCACGCTGCGCTCCTGGTACACCCCGTCCGATCTGCTCGGCGTTGAAGGCGAACAGGTCATCGCCGAGGAATCCAGCCTCGAGGACACCGTGACCGCGATCCTGCACGACAGTGGCCTCGCCACCTCCGCCGCGCTCACCCCGTGCCCGCGGGTGTGCCGAGCCTGCGCCGGCAAACACCAACACGCTCCCGCCAGCGACAGCGTCGAGACCGTTTCCGGAAAACGCTCGTGAAGGCATTGCCCGATACGGTCATCCGAATGATCGCCGACCGTGTCGGCGAGTTTCATGTTGTCCCCGCCACAGCCGGGGACCACGCCGAGCTCGCCGCGACCGTCACCGGCACAGGCGGCACGGTGTTCGCCAAAGCAGCCCGCACCGAGGCCGGGATCCGCTCGCCGCGCTTCGAGCTGCAGGTCAGCCAGGCAGTCCGCGGACCTTGCTCGGCGGCCGTCGAGTGGTACTTCGAACAGGCCGGTTGGCTGGTCGTGGGTTTCGAACACTGCGCCGGCCGCCACCCCGACCTCTTCCCACACAGCACACACCTGGCCCTACTCGCCGAAGCGCTGCCGGTTCTCGGCGCGACATCGGCGCCCGAGGTGGCGTTGTTCAGCCCGGCCGCGCGGCTCGGGTTCGACCACCCCGCCATGCGCGGCGACACGCTCGTGCGTACCGACCGATCCTCGAGATCGCGGCCGTCCGGCTCCTGCACGGCCACCCGGACATGGCCACCGCCTACACCACCGGCATCGACCCCGGCCGGGCCATCCCCGCCCGGCCATGGATCTCCCCCGGCTTGGCTGGCACCGCCCTTAGCGGCCAGCCGACCCTCGACGGCATCCGACCCGCCCTGCACGCCCGGCTCACCGGCGCCTGGCTCGTCGGCCACAACATCAGCGTCGACTGGCGACTGTTACACCGGCACTTACCCGACCTGTCCATCGCCGGGCTCCTCGACACAATGCGCCTCGCGAAAGCCGCCAACCTCCCCAGCAGACTCGGCCTGACCAACCTGCTGGCCCACCTCAACCTGACCGCAGCCGTCACCGCGGCCGCACCTGGCAGCCGTCCCCGCCGCGCACTGTGGGACACCACCGCAACAGCCATGCTGCTCCCCGCACTGATCCGCCACCGGTTCATCTCAGATTCCACACTGCAGCAGGTGACCGCCGTCGCCGGAACTCCTATCGCACGACCAACGCCAGCAGCCGAAGCGGCCACAGATCCGCCACCGACCCTGTTCGAGTGAGCCCTGAATATGCGGAGGTCTGCGCGAAGCGAATCAGATGATCGACACCAGTGGCAACCAGGTCTTTCGTCATCGGCGCTGTCCCGCCAGTTCGGCGGCTCTGCACCGCACCATGCAATTCACCGACCCGGAACACACGGTCCCACCACGACGATCGGCGGCCCAGGATGAACGAACGCACCACCCCGGCCAGCGGCGGCTCCAGACCCGAACCGCACGAGCTGAAACACTTGACGACGGCCCGTGCAGCCTGGCTCGACGAAACGATCAGAACCCTGGCCCGCCACACCTGGGTGGGCGGAATCTGGCTGGTCGGATCACTCGGCCGGGGCGAGGCCGACGCCTACAGCGACGTGGACCTGGTCGTCGCGGTCGACCACACCGCCCCCACGACAGTATTCACCGACCCGGTCGCCGGTCTCGGGATCAGCGGCCACATCCTCTACCGACGCCCGAAACCGAGAAACGCGCCGAAGGACGGCGCGTACCTTGCCGTCGGGATCGATCTGGCCGGCCTCCCCGTGCTGGTCGACGTGTTCGTGTGGCCGGCTGCGACCGCCACCGTGTCCGCCGGTGCCACTGTGGTGTACGAACGCGACGTGCTGCCCCGCTCGACGCTGGGCTTCATCCCGCTGATGGACCAACATCGCAGTGACGACCGCCGCGGCTCAGACCCTGACGCCCCCGGCACCGTACTGATGCTCGTCCAGCTGGCCGGCAAGCATCTGGTCCGCGGCAACCAGCCGAAACTGGCCGGGATCTGCGACCAGCTCGCCATTCCCACCGATAGCTGCGAAGTCACCGCCCTGCGCACCGTCCTCGACCAGCGCATCGACACCGTCACCTACATGGACTCCACCGAGGGAGTACGCGCTGTGCACCGGCTCCTCGACCTCATCGAGCGGCATCTCGCCGGCACCCTCGGACCCGCCATCGAAAACTCACCGGACCAGCACTGACCGACTCGGAACGCATCCGCAACAGCTAGGACCCAGAGCGGGACGGCATCAACCCTTCACCGACAGATCTCTGCAGAACGGGGACTTCCGAGATGACCTTGCCACCATTCGCCTCCGGCGCCACGGTCGTGCGACGGGACCTGCTCAACGGCCGGGTATGGACCGCGGCGCCGCACCGCGTCCTGCACGATGACGGGACCACGCTGGTGCTGGCGACCTGGCCCGGCACCGTCGGATACACACCGGCCAACTGGATCAGATGGTTCACCACCGGCAACGAACAGGCACGCCAGCAGGCGGTCGCCGACCTCACCCGCGGCCAATGGGAAATCGGCCGGTGGGTCTGGCAGGACACGATCGTCCTGACCTGGGTCGGGCTCGACCCGGACTTCAACCTCCAGCTCTACCGGCCCGTCGACGGCAGCCCGGAGCACTGGAAAATCAACTTCGAGCGGCCAGTACGCCGCACCTCGATCGGCATCGACACCTTCGACCTGCTGCTGGATCTCGTCACCGATGCCACCGGGGCATGGCACTTCAAAGACCTCGAGGAGTACGACGAGATCCGCCGCCGAGGCCTTATTTCAGACGCCGAACACGAACGTGTGCAAGCGGCTACGCACCGCGCCCTTGCCTTCACCGAAGCAGGCATGAGGCCACTTGTCGAGGACTGGACTGGCTGGCGGGTGCCCGATGGCTGGCCGACACCGGAGCTACCGCCGGGGGCGTTGGACAATCCCGCGCGGTAGACGCCTCGGCCCCAGCCCCGGTGGTCGTGCTCGCTCGAAGCCCCATCGCTGTCGCGAGTTCATTCGTCCGCTCGAGCCTCTATCACCGATGGGGGTACGCCGACCGGTATCGGCAGATGATCACCATGACCGGTGCCGGACCGCATGCCGGGTTCAGCGCTCTGGTGCCCGACGATGATCCGGACGAGCTGACGGGGCTGGTCCGGATGATCGTGCTCAACACGGTGCTCCTCGACGGCACGGCGACGGGCCTTCGTGATGGCGTGCGAACGGCCGGCGCCGACGGCAACGCGAACGCGCCTCGGCACCGACCGTCCTGACGTTACTTGCTGGCGTCGGCCAGCGACGCGATCGCCACCGCGGCACGGATCTGCGGGCTTCGGCCCAGGTCGCCGATGGTCTTGATCCCGAATGCCTTGTCCAGAGCGTCGGCGTCGGCCTTGCTCACGCCGGCGAGAGCGTCGACCGGCGCGTCCGGCAGGGCATGCAGGTCCAGGTCCTCGAACTTCTTGTCGAGAAGCTTGTCGAGGTTGGCGCTGACCGTCATAGCTTTTCCTTCCATTGGGAGTTGCTCCGTTGTCGACCTCGACCGCTGCCAGCCGAGGAACTGGTGGCGCCCGTCATCCGCTTGCGGATGACGGGCGAGATGGGCGGCGTGAGGGTGCCGGTGCGTCCCGCCTTGGCCGGTACGGGTGAGGCGGGACGACGGATTCGGAGGACACGGCGCTGCCAGGCCCGGCGCGGGCGCCTGTCGAGGCCTTCGTCGCAGGACTGACCGCTGAAGGCGTGCTCCCGTCCGGCTTCGCCCAAGGGCCATCAACCACGTGATCGGACACGAAACGGACAGTAACACGTTTGACTGTATGGTTGGTGAGAGGTCACTCCACCGAGGACTCGTGGCTGGAGGCGCTGCTCCGAAGCTTGGCGCCGGCGGGCGGGCAAGCCGCCGACCACGGTCGCAGAACCCGTGGGGGCGGACCGGGTGACGCCACCCGTGGGCGTCAGACCAGCGGTGAATCGATGATCGCCAGGGCCAGATCGATGAGGGCGTGGGCGCGTCCACTGATCAACGTGAGTAGTGCTTGCGTGTGCGGGGCGGCCTCGGCCGCCTCCTGCAGTGCTCGGAGTCCAGTGGCCAGGTGGTCCAACTTCGAGGCGAGATCGGTGTCACCGGCGCCGTTGAGCGCGGTAGCTATCGTCTGCAGGCTCAGGCCGTGCTCTTCCAGCTGTTTGATGGTGGCGATGGTGTCGACGGCGGCCGGGTCGTAGAGGCGGAACCCGCCGCCGGTTCGTTCGGCGGTCTGCAGCAGCCCGAGCTGGGTGTAGTAGTCGACGGTGCGGGTGCTGACGCCGGCTTGGGTGGCGAGTTCGCCGATGCGTAGCAGGGTGCTCACCGCGTTGACCTCCCGGCGGATCGACTTTCAGCGACCATACAGTCGTGCGTGTTAGTTTGCGGAGGTGTCCAATAGTACGGCCGAAGGCTGTAGTACCTGGCCGGGAGTGACCCGGTCCCATATCCCACGCTGCGGATCCCGCGACGGCGGTGAGCCCCGGTGTTGATCACCATCGGCATTCTGGCGATCGTGTTGCTGACTGCGGCGACCGGTTACTTCGTGGCGCAGGAGTTCGCCTACGTCGCCGTCGATCGCGAGAAGCTGCGGGCCATGGCCGACGACGGCGACCAGGCCGCCGAACGCGCCCTGCGGGTGACGCAGCGGCTGTCGTTCGTGCTGTCCGGCGCCCAGGTCGGGATCACCGTGACCGCGCTGCTCGCCGGCTATGTCGCCGAACCCTATCTGGGCCGGGGCACCGCCGATCTGCTCGGGTTGACCGGCCTGTCCGAGACGGCCAGCACTTCCATTTCGATGGTGTTCGCGCTGTTGTTCGCGACCGTGGTGCAGATGGTGCTCGGTGAGTTGGCGCCGAAGAACCTCGCCATCGCCAAACCGGAGACCCTCGCCCGCGCCCTGTCCCGCTCGACCCTGATCTATCTGGCCGTGGCCGGCCCGATGATCCGCATGTTCGACGCCACCGCCAACCGGTTGCTACGCGCCATCGGCATCGAACCCATCGAAGAGCTCCCGCAGGGTGCCACCAGCGAAGACCTGGATCGGATCATCGCCAACGCCAGCAGCGAGGGCACCCTCGACGCCCGAGCCGCCCAACTACTCGATCACGGCCTGGACTTCCGGGTCCGGACCGCCGCCGAGGCGATGAGGCCGCGGGTGGACGTCACCACCATCGGCGCCGGCGAGCCGGCGTCGCGGGTTGTCGACCTGCTCGACACCGGGCACTCCCGGTTCCCGGTGACCGGAGACGGCGTCGACGACGTCATCGGCGTGGTGTCCATCGCCGACGTCGTCACCCTGGAGGCGGCCGCCCGGACCACCACCGCGGTCCGCGACCTGGCCACCGAGCCGGTGGTCCTGCCCGAGTCCGCGCCGTTGCCGGAAGTCCTGGACCGGCTCAAGCAGGCGCATCGGCAGATGGCGATCGTGGTCGACGAGTACGGCGGCTTCGCCGGCATCATCACCCTGGAAGACGTGGCCGAGGAGCTCGTCGGTGAGATCCACGACGAGGACGACCTGCCCGAACCGGTCATCGAGAAGACCAAGGACGAGTCCTGGCTGATTCCTGGCCGGGCCCGCGTGGACGAGATCGCCGAAGCGACCGGCATCCGGCTGCCCGACGACGACATGTACGACACGATCTCCGGCCTGATCCTGGCCCGCCTCGGTCACCTTCCCGCCGTCCGGGAACAGATCGAGATGCCGCTACCGCCGATGGTCGACGCCGACGGCAAGCCCGTGCCGCAGGGCGTGGCCAGGCTGACCGTGCTGGCCGTACGCCGGCACGTACCCGACCGGGTCGCCCTGACCGTCATCCACGACCACGCCGACGGGCAGGTGACAGCATGAGCACGACCTGGTCCCTGCTGATATCGGTGTTGCTGCTTGCGGCCAACGGGTTCTTCGTCGCCGCGGAGTTCGCCCTGGTCGCCGCGAAACGGCACCGCCTGGAAACCGCCGCTGCCGAAGGCTCCCGCGGTGCCCGGGCTGCCATGGCGGGCACTCGGCAGCTGTCGATGATGCTCGCCGGTGCTCAGCTCGGTATCACGCTGTGCACCCTCGGCCTGGGCGCGCTGGCCAAACCAGCCGTCGCGCACCTGCTCGAACCGGTATTCACCGCGGTGGGCCTGCCGGCGGGTGCGGCGTACGTGGTCGCGTTCATCCTGGCCGTCGCCCTGGTCGGGTTCCTGCACGTGGTCGTCGGGGAGATGGCGCCCAAGTCGTGGGCGATCAGTCACCCGGAGACCTCGGCGCAGCTACTGGCGATCCCGTTCGTCGGGTTCACCACCGTTTTTCGCCCCGTTCTGGTCGCCTTGAACGGGCTGGCCAACGCCTGCCTGCGGCTGTTCAAGGTGACTCCGCAGGACGAGCTGGCGCAGGTGCACAACGCCGAGCAGTTGCAGATGCTGCTCAAAACTTCCAAGGAGCACGGCACGATCGAGGACGCCGAACACGAGCTGCTCACCGCGATGCTGCGGGTGCAGTCGATGTCGGTACGCGAGGTGATGGTGCCGACCGCGCGGATCCTCGACGTCCCGGCGGACGCCGACGCCCGCGCTGTCGAGGTGCGCAGCACCGAGACCGGCCGGTCCCGGCTCCCGGTAACCGACCAGACCGGGACGATCGTCGGTGTCGTGCACGTCCGCGACGCCGCGAAAGCAACCAGCGGCAATCAGCCCGCTACGGCACGGGATCTGATGACCGCCGCCCTGCCGCTGCCGGCCGACACCAGTGTCCTGGACGCCATCGCGATGATGCGCAGCCGGCGCAGCCATCTCGCCCTGGTCGCTGACGGGACCATGGTGATCGGCCTGGTCACGCTGGAGGACCTTCTTGAGCAGGTGATCGGCCAGTTCGACGACGAGACCGATCCGGTCGTGGACGCTGCCCGCCGCGCCGGTCGCACCGCAACCTCTCGCTAGATGTCCGACCGGCCGGGGCACTCTGGCCTCGGCCGGCGGATGGTGGTCCACCCCGCTCTCATGGAGGAGAAAAGACGTGGTCTTCAAAAGGATGCTCGGCGCTCTCGGCGTCGGCGGCCCGAGCGTCGACACGGTGCTGTCGAACCCGAATGCCTACCCCGGCGGTCTGGTGACCGGGCAGGTCAACCTGACCGGCGGCAGTCACGACGCCGAGATCGAGCACATCACGCTGGGCCTGGTCACACGGATGGAGGTCGAAGGCGGCGACGGCGAAGGGGCGGCCACCGGCGAGTTCCACCGCGTCACGGTCAGCGGCCCGATCCGGCTGGCCGAAGGCCAGCACTTGACCGTGCCGTTCCAGCTGGAACTGCCGTGGGAGACCCCGATCACCGCCGTGTACGGCCAGCCGCTGCACGGCATGGTCATGGGGGTGCGCACCGAGGTGTCGATCGCCCGCGCCGTCGACAAGGGCGACCTCGACCCGATCCACGTCAATCCGCTGCCGGCGCAGCAGCGCATCCTCGACGCCTTCGCCCAGCTCGGCTTCCGGTTCAAAGGCGCCGACCTGGAGTACGGGCAGATCGCCGGCATGCCGCAGACCCTGCCGTTCTACCACGAGATCGAATACTTCGCCGCGCCTCACTACGCGCACGCGATCAACGAGGTCGAGCTGACGTTCGTGACCACCCCGTACACCGTGGAAGTGATTCTGGAGTTCGACAAGCGCGGCGGCATGTTCACCGGCGGCCACGACAACTTCGGCCGGTACACCGTCGACCATGCCTCCGCCGACACCATCGACTGGACCCAGCAGGTCGACGCCTGGATCCGCGAAGCCGTCGAACACCGGCAGAACCCCGGCGGATACAGCGCCCCCGGCTACGGGCAGTCGGGGTACGGGCACCCGCATGGCGGCCACCACAACGACGAGCACCACGGCGGTCACGGCAGCGGTATGGGCGGCGTCGCCATGGGCGTGGTCGGTGGACTCGCCGCCGGCTACGTCGCCGGTGAAGTCATCGACGAGGTCTTCGAAGACGACGAAGAAGAAGCGGAAGAAGAAGCGGAAGAAGAAGACTAGAACGTCGTGGGGGGGGGGGGGGGGGGGCCCCCCCCCCCCCCCCCCCCCCCCCCCCCCCCCCCCCCCCGCCCCCCCCCCCCACCCCCCCGCGCCCCCCCCCACCCCCCCCCCCCCCCCCCCCCCCCCCCCCCCCCCCCCCCCCCCCCCCCCCCCCCCCCCCCCCCCCGGCCGGGACCGGCCCCGCGCACTCACTTGGCCTTTTCGAGGATCTCCACGACACGCCACCGCTTGGTGGCCGACAGCGGGCGGGTCTCCATGAGCAGAACCCGGTCGCCGACACCGCACGCGTTCTGCTCGTCGTGCACCTTGAGCTTGCGGGTGCGCCGCAGAACCTTGCCGTAGAGGGCGTGCTTCACACGATCCTCGACCTCGACGACGACGGTCTTGTCCATCTTGTCGCTGACCACGAGCCCCTCGCGAACCTTGCGGTTCGCGCGGACAGTGGCCGTGCTCTCGTCACTCATGCTGTCACCTCATCCGGCGCAACCGAGAGCCCGAGCTCACGTTCACGCATGATCGTATAGATCTTCGCGATGTCCTTGCGGACGACCTGCAGCCGACGGTGATTGTCGAGCTGGCCGGTCGCGCCCTGCACGCGAAGGTTGAACAGCTCCGCCTTGGCCTCCCGCAGTCGCGAAACCAGCTCCTCACCGGAGAGTTCGCGCAGCTCAGAAGCCTTAACGCCCGCTGCCATCAGCTTTCACCCACTTCGCGTGTCACGATGCGGCACTTCATCGGGAGCTTGTGGATCGCGCGGCGCATCGCCTCGCGCGCGATCGTCTCGTTCGGGAACGACATCTCGAAGAGAATGCGTCCCGGCTTGACGTTCGCCACCCACCACTCGGGAGAACCCTTACCGGAACCCATGCGGGTCTCGGCCGGCTTCTTGGTCAGAGCGTTGTCGGGGAAGACCGAGATCCAGACCTTGCCACCACGCTTGATGTGACGGGTCATCGCGATACGGGCCGACTCGATCTGCCGGTTGGTCACGTACGCCGGCTCCAGAGCCTGGATACCGAACTCACCGAAGACAACCCGGTTGCCGCCCTTGGACGCGCCGTGGCGGTCCGGGTGGTGCGGCTTGCGGAAGCCCTTCGGGGGCTTACGCGGCATCAGCATGTGTCAGCCCTCCTGCTGCGTCTCGGCGACCGCCGGCGCCGCGGCGACCGCCGCGTCGTTGGCGTTGTCGCCGGTCGGGGTGTCGCCCTTGGCCTGGGCGGCGGCGGCAGCGCGGCCGGCCTCGGTCCCACCGGCGGTCGTGCCGGACGAACCGGAACGGCCACGGCGCGGACGCTCGGCCCGGTCGGCGCGGTCACGGCGCGGGCGGGCGGGCGCCTCGGGGGCAACCTCGCGACCCGGCACGGCGTCGCCCTTGTAGATCCAGACCTTCACACCGATGCGGCCGAACGTCGTACGGGCCTCGAAGAAGCCGTACTCGATGTTGGCACGCAGCGTGTGCAGCGGGACGCGACCCTCACGGTAGAACTCCGTGCGGCTCATCTCCGCGCCGCCGAGGCGACCGGAGACCTGCACCCGGATGCCCTTGCAGATCGGGTTCTTCATGGCCGACTGCATGGCCTTGCGCATCGCCCGGCGGAAGCTGACCCGGGAGGACAGCTGCTCGGCGACGCCCTGCGCCACCAGCTGAGCGTCCGACTCCGGGCTCTTCACCTCGAGGATGTTGAGCTGGACCTGCTTGCCGGTGAGCTTCTCGAGCTCGCCGCGGATCCGGTCGGCCTCCGCGCCCTTGCGGCCGATGACAATGCCCGGCCGGGCGGTGTGGATGTCGACCCGGACCCGGTCACGGGTCCGCTCGATGTCCACCTTGGAGATGCCGGCCCGCTCGAGGCCCTTGGACATCATGCGGCGGATCTTGACGTCCTCGCCGATGTAGTCCTTGTAGAGCTTGTCGGCGAACCACCGGGACTTCCAGTCGGTGGAGATACCGAGGCGGAATCCGGTGGGGTGAACTTTCTGGCCCATTACTCGGACTCCTCCGTCGTCTGGGGCGCGGCGGCCGGCTCAGCCTTCTTGGCCGGCGTCGCCTTCTTCGCCGCGGCGGCCTTCTTGGCCGGCCGGGCGACCTGGACCGCCTCGACGGCGATCGTGATGTGGCTGGTGCGCTTGCGGATCCGGTACGCCCGGCCCTGCGCCCGCGGACGGAACCGCTTGAGCGTCGGACCCTCGTCGACGAACGCCTCGCTCACGAGGAGCGCGTCCGGGTCGAGCCGCTCGTTGTTCTCCGCGTTCGCGATCGCGCTCGCCAGCACCTTGTAGACCTGCTCGCTCGCGGCCTGCGGCGCGAACTGCAGGACGGTCAGAGCCTCCTTCGCGGGCAGACCGCGGACGAGGTTGACCACACGGCGTGCCTTGTTCGGCGAGATGCGGACGTGCTTCGCAACCGCACGACTGCCCGGAAGCGCCGGTGCGTCGTTCTTTGTTGGCATCGCTGTGACCCCTTTCTTATCCGTGGACTGACTAGCGACGACGGCTCTTGCGGTCGTCCTTCTCGTGACCCTTGAACGTGCGGGTCAGAGCGAACTCGCCGAGCTTGTGACCGACCATGGCCTCGGTGATGAACACCGGGACGTGCTTGCGACCGTCGTGCACCGCGATCGTGTGCCCGAGCATGTCGGGGATGATCATCGAGCGCCGCGACCAGGTCTTGATGACGTTCTTCGAGTTCTTCTCGTTCTGGACTTCCACCTTCTTGAGCAGGTGGTCGTCGACGAACGGGCCCTTCTTCAGGCTGCGTGGCATCTTTTAACTCCCGTTACCCGCGCTTGCGGGTGGCGTAGCGGCGGCGAACGATCAGCTTGTCGCTCTCCTGGCCCTTGCGGCGGGTACGACCCTCGGGCTTACCAGCCGGATTGACCGGGTGGCGACCACCGGAGGTCTTACCCTCACCACCACCGTGCGGGTGGTCGATCGGGTTCATGGCGACACCGCGGACGGTCGGGCGCTTGCCCTTCCAGCGCATACGGCCGGCTTTGCCCCAGTTGATGTTCGACTGTTCGGCATTGCCGATCTCGCCGACCGTGGCCCGGCAACGGATGTCGACCCGGCGGATCTCACCGGAGGGCATACGCAACGTGGCGTACGCGCCTTCACGGCCGAGCAGCTGGATACCGACACCGGCCGAGCGGGCCAGCTTGGCGCCACCGCCGGGACGAAGCTCCACACCGTGGACCGTCGTACCGACCGGGATGTTGCGCAGGGGAAGGTTGTTCCCCGGCTTGATGTCCGCACCGGGGCCGGATTCGACCCGGTCGCCCTGCTTGAGGTCCTTCGGCGCGAGGATGTAGCGCTTCTCGCCGTCGGCGTAGTGCAGCAGCGCGATGCGCGACGTGCGGTTCGGGTCGTACTCGATGTGCGCGACCTTGGCCGGCACGCCGTCCTTGTCGACCCGCTTGAAGTCGATGAGCCGGTACTGCCGCTTGTGGCCGCCGCCCTGGTGCCGCGTGGTGATGCGGCCGTGGACGTTGCGTCCACCCTTCTTGGGCAGCGGGACCAGGAGCGACTTCTCCGGCGTGGACCGGGTCAGCTCGGCGAAGTCGGCGACGCTGGAGCCGCGACGGCCCGGCGTGGTCGGCTTGTACTTACGGATAGCCATTGTTTTACAACCCCTTAGCTGACCGGGCCGCCGAAGGCCTCGATACGGTCACCGTCAGCCAGCTTGACCATCGCGCGCTTCGTCGCCTTGCGCTGACCGAAGCCGGTCCGGGTGCGCTTGCGCTTGCCCTCGCGGTTCGCGGTGTTCACCGACAGCACGCGGACGTTGAAGATCTGCTGGATCGCGATCTTGATCTGGGTCTTGTTCGCGTCCGGGTGGACGAGGAACGTGTACCAGTTCTGGTCGAGAACGCTGTAGCTCTTCTCGGAGACAACCGGGCGGACGATGATGTCGCGCGGGTCGGCGATGGTGCTCACTTGTTCTCCCCCTCGGCGGTCGCCGGCGCGCCCAGGAACTCGTCGAGCGCGTCCTTGGTGAAGACCACCTCGTCGGCCACCAGCACGTCGTACGTGTTGAGCTGGCCCGCCTCGAGCAGGTGCACGGTCGCCTCGTTGCGCAGCGACAGCCAGTTCAGCTCGTCGGTGCTGCTCAGCACGACCAGGACCTTGGTGGACTCGGTGGCCTTGCGCAGCGTGGCGATCGCGGCCTTGGTCGACGGCTTGTCGCCGCTGACGAACGCCTCGACCACGTGCACGCGACCGTCGCGGGCCCGGTCGGAGAGGGCGCCACGCAGCGCGGCCGCCTTCATCTTCTTGGGGGTCCGCTGGCTGTAGTCGCGCGGCACGGGACCGTGCACGACGCCACCGCCGGTGAACTGCGGCGCGCGGATCGAGCCCTGACGGGCGCGACCGGTGCCCTTCTGCTTGTACGGCTTCTTGCCGCCACCGGCGACCTCGCCGCGCGTCTTGGCCTTCGCCGTGCCCTGGCGGGCGGCGGCGAGCTGGGCCACGACGACCTGGTGCATCAGCGGGATGTTCGCCTGCACGTCGAAGATCGCGTCCGGCAGCTCGACCGAGCCGGCCTTGTTGCCCTCGATGTTGATCACGTCAACCGAGCTCACTTGGCACCGCCCTTCTTAGCCGCTGTACGGACCAGGATGAGCGCGCCCTTGGGACCGGGCACCGCGCCCCTGATCAGGATCAGGTTGTTCTCGGTGTCCACCGCCTGCACGACCAGGTTCTGCACGGTGAAGCGCTTGTTGCCCATTCGACCGGCCATCCGCGTGCCCCTGAAGACGCGACCGGGGGTCGCGCAGGCGCCGATGGAACCGGGCGAGCGGTGCTTGCGCTCGACACCGTGGCTGGCCTTGAGGCCGTGGAAGCCGTGCCGCTTCATGACACCGGCGTAGCCCTTGCCCCGGGTCTTACCGGTGACGTCGATCGGCGAACCGACCGCGAACGCCTCGACGGTGACCTCCTGGCCGAGCTCGTACTCACCGGCATCGGTGGTGCGCAGCTCGACGACGTGACGCCGCGGCGACACACCGGCCTTCGCGAAGTGACCGCCCTCGGGCTTGTTCACCTTGCGCGGGTCGATCGCGCCGTACGCCAGCTGGACGGCCGCGTAGCCGTCCTTCTCATCTGTGCGGACCTGGGTCACGACGCAAGGGCCGGCCTGCACCACGGTCACCGGGACAACCTTGTTGTTGTCCCAGACCTGGGTCATGCCGAGCTTGGCGCCCAGGATCCCCTTCACTTGCCTGTCCATCAGTCGCGATCCCTACAGCTTGATCTCGATGTCGACGCCAGCCGGCAGGTCGAGGCGCATGAGCGAGTCGACCGTCTTCGGGGTCGGGTCGATGATGTCGATCAGCCGCTTGTGCGTGCGCATCTCGAAGTGCTCGCGCGAGTCCTTGTACTTGTGCGGCGAACGGATGACGCAGAAACGGTTGATCTCCGTGGGCAGCGGCACCGGGCCTGCGACCGACGCACCGGTACGCGTGACCGTCTCGACGATCTTGCGCGCCGAGGAGTCGACGACCTCGTGGTCATAGGCCTTGAGCCGGATGCGGATCTTCTGTCCCGCCATGGTGGCTTCTGTTTCCTTCTCTCGATGCCGCTACGTGCGAAAGCGGTGGCTCTCGCATGCCCGCAGGACCGTTGATCCTGCGTTGTCCGACCCCCGCGGTCGGGCGTGTCGCGCTGACTCTCAGAAAGCTGCGCACGGCAGCACTCCAGATCGCGGGGATCTTGAGGTGTCTTACGGATGGCCAACAAACACACCCAGACACCCGGCGAGGGTGGCCAGCTGCACAAGGCAGCTGACCACCCCGCTCGGACGCAACCTGACTAGTATGCCGGATTGAGGCCGGCAATGCTAATCGGGGTCACCCTTGCTCAGACGTTGATCTTCGTGACCGTGCCGGCGCCGACGGTGCGGCCACCCTCACGGATCGCGAACTTCAGGCCCTGCTCCATGGCGATCGGCTGGATCAGCTTGACCGACATGCTGGTGGAGTCGCCCGGCATGACCATCTCGGTGCCCTCGGGCAGCGTGACGACGCCGGTGACGTCCGTGGTGCGGAAGTAGAACTGCGGGCGGTAGTTCTGGAAGAACGGGGTGTGCCGGCCGCCCTCTTCCTTCGAGAGGATGTAGACCTGGCCCTCGAACTCCGTGTGCGGAGTCGTGGTGCCCGGCTTCACGACGACCATGCCGCGCTCGACGTCCTCGCGCTTGATGCCGCGGAGCAGCAGACCGACGTTCTCACCCGCGCGGGCCTCGTCGAGCAGCTTGCGGAACATCTCGATGCCGGTGCAGACGGTCTTCGTCGACTTCTCGCGGATGCCGACGATCTCGACCTCCTCGTTCGGCTTGAGGATGCCACGCTCGGCGCGACCGGTGACGACCGTTCCACGACCGGTGATCGTGAAGACGTCCTCGATCGGCATGAGGAACGGCTTCTCGACGTCACGCTCGGGCTGCGGGATCGCGGTGTCGACCGCGTTCATCAGCTCGAGGAGCTTGCCGGTCCACTCCTTGTCGCCCTCGAGCGCCTTGAGCGCCGAGACGCGCACGACCGGAAGGTCGTCGCCCGGGAACTCGTAGGTGCTGAGCAGCTCGCGGACCTCGAGCTCGACGAGCTCGAGGAGCTCCTCGTCGTCCACCATGTCGCTCTTGTTCAGGGCGACGACGATGTACGGAACGCCGACCTGGCGGGCCAGGAGCACGTGCTCCTTGGTCTGCGGCATCGGGCCGTCGGTCGCGGCGACCACCAGGATCGCGCCGTCCATCTGCGCGGCACCGGTGATCATGTTCTTGATGTAGTCGGCGTGGCCGGGGCAGTCCACGTGCGCGTAGTGACGCGTCGCGGTCTGGTACTCGACGTGCGCGATCGAGATCGTGATACCACGGGCCTTCTCTTCAGGCGCCTTGTCGATCTCGTCGAACGGGGTGTACGGGTTCAGGTCCGGGTATTCGTCGTGCAGGACCTTCGTGATGGCCGCAGTCAGCGTCGTCTTACCGTGGTCGATGTGACCAATGGTGCCGATGTTGACGTGCGGCTTAGTCCGCTCGAACTTCGCCTTCGCCACTGGTGTCCTCCTGTGGACTGTGGAATAACTTTTTCCCGGCACGCCCGATAAGGCGATGGGGACTCTGTCGACTGCTCGTGCGCGTGCGGTCCTCGACGAACCGCACGCGCCTCACCGCATCAGGCGCCGGTGGCCTTCGCGATGATCTCCTTCGCGACGCTCTGCGGAACCTCGGCGTAGGAGTCGAACTGCATGCTGTAGCTGGCCCGGCCGGCCGTCTTCGACCGCAGGTCGCCGACGTAGCCGAACATCTCCGAGAGCGGCACCAGAGCCTTGATGACGCGGGCGCCGGAGCGCTCCTCCATCGACTGGATGATGCCACGGCGGGAGTTGAGGTCGCCGATCACGTCGCCCATGTTGTCCTCGGGCGTGGTGACCTCGACGGACATCATCGGCTCGAGCAGCGCGGGGTCGGCCTTGCGGGCCGCCTCCTTCATCGCGATGGAGCCGGCGATCTTGAACGCCATCTCGGACGAGTCGACCTCGTGGTACTGACCGTCGACCAGCGTGAACTTCACGCCGACCAGCGGGTACCCGGCGAGAACGCCGTACTGCAGCGAGTCCTGCGCGCCCGCGTCCACCGAGGGGATGAACTCCTTGGGGATGCGACCACCGGTCACCGCGTTGACGAACTCGTACGTGGGGCCGTCCGCCTCGAGCGACAACGGCTCGACGCTGATGACGACCTTCGCGTACTGGCCCGAGCCACCGGTCTGCTTCTTGTGGACGTACGTGAGCTTCTCCACGGTGCCGCGGATCGTCTCGCGGTACGCCACCTGCGGCTTACCGATGTTGGCCTCGACGTTGAACTCGCGGCGCATGCGGTCCACCAGGATGTCCAGGTGGAGCTCGCCCATGCCGGCGATGATCGTCTGGCCGGTCTCCTCGTCGTTGAAGACGCGGAAGGTCGGGTCCTCCTCGGCCAGGCGCTGGATCGCGGTGCCCAGCTTCTCCTGGTCCGACTTGGTCTTCGGCTCGATGGCGACCTGGATGACCGGCTCCGGGAAGGTCATCGACTCCAGGATGACCGGGTTGGCCGGGTCGCTGAGCGTGTCACCGGTGGTGGTCTGCTTCAGACCCTGGACGGCGATGATGTCGCCGGCCTGCGCGGTGGCGCGCTCCTCACGCTTGTTCGCGTGCATCTGGTAGATCTTGCCGATCCGCTCCTTGCGGTCCTTGGTGGAGTTGACCACCTGGGAACCGGACTCGAGCGTGCCGGAGTAGACCCGGACGTACGTGAGCTTGCCGAGGTGCTTGTCCGTCTGGATCTTGAAGGCCAGGCCGGAGAAGGGCTCGGTGTTCGACGGCTTGCGCAGCAGCGGCGTCTCGCCGTCGGTCGCGGTGCCCTCGATGGCCGGGATGTCCAGCGGCGACGGCAGGAAGTCGATCACGGCGTCGAGCATGGGCTGAACGCCCTTGTTCTTGAACGCCGAGCCGCACAGCACCGGGTTGGCCTTGCTGGCGATCGTGGCACGCCGGATGGCGGCCTTGATCTCGTCCTGCGAGAGCTCCTCGCCCTCGAGGTACTTCTCCATGACAGCGTCGTCGACGTCGGCCAGGGTCTCGATCAGCTTCTCGCGCCACTCGGTCGCGGAGTCGACCAGGTCGGCCGGGATCTCCTCGATCGCGTAGTCGTCACCCTTCTGGGTCTCCCCACGCCAGGTGAGCGCGCGCATGCCGATCAGGTCGACGACACCGATGTGGTCGGCCTCGAGCCCGATCGGGATCTGCAGCACCAGCGGGGTGGCGTTGAGCCGGTCGATCATCATCTGAACGCAGCGGAAGAAGTCCGCGCCGGTCCGGTCGAGCTTGTTGACGAAGCACATCCGGGGAACGTGGTACTTGTCCGCCTGACGCCACACGTTCTCGGTCTGCGGCTCCACGCCGGCAACACCGTCGTAGACCGCAACCGCACCGTCCAGCACCCGCAGCGACCGCTCCACCTCGACCGTGAAGTCGACGTGGCCGGGCGTGTCGATGATCTGGATCGTGTGGCCCTTCCACTCGCACTTGGTGGCGGCGGAAGTGATCGTGATACCGCGCTCCTGCTCCTGCTCCATCCAGTCCATGACAGCGCCGCCGTCGTGAACCTCACCGATCTTGTACGTGATACCGGTGTAGAACAGGATTCGCTCAGTAGTCGTGGTCTTACCGGCATCGATGTGCGCCATGATGCCGATGTTGCGTACGTTGGCGAGCGCGTCTGCGGCGGCCACTTCAATCCCTACTTTTCTTCGTCGTCGTCTCGTGGACCGGTACGACTTGCGCTGTGGCCCGGCCGGAGCCGGGCCCACAGCAGCGGGGTCTTACCAGCGGTAGTGCGCGAAGGCCTTGTTGGACTCCGCCATCTTGTGGGTGTCCTCACGGCGCTTGACAGCAGCGCCGAGGCCGTTGCTGGCGTCGAGCAGCTCGTTCTGGAGGCGCTCGATCATGGTCTTCTCGCGGCGGGCCTTGGAGTACTGGACCAGCCAGCGCAGACCGAGGGTGGTCTGGCGCGGGGTACGGACCTCGACCGGAACCTGGTAGGTCGCGCCACCGACGCGGCGGCTGCGGACCTCGAGGGTCGGCTTGACGTTGTCCATCGCGCGCTTGAGGGTCACGACGGGGTCGGTGCCGCTCTTCTCACGGGCACCCTCGAGGGCGCCGTAGACGATGCGCTCAGCGAGCTGCCGCTTGCCGCCGATCAGGATCTTGTTGATCAGCTGGGTGACCAGCGGCGAGTTGTAAACCGGGTCCGCAACCACTGGGTGGCGCGGAGCGGGGCCTTTACGCGGCATATCAGCTCTTCTCCTTCTTCGCGCCGTAACGGCTGCGGGCCTGCTTGCGGTTGCGGACACCCTGGGTGTCCAGCGAACCACGGACGATCTTGTAGCGGACGCCGGGGAGGTCCTTCACACGGCCACCACGCACGAGCACGATCGAGTGCTCCTGCAGGTTGTGGCCGACACCCGGGATGTACGCCGTCACCTCGATCTGGCTGCTGAGCTTCACACGAGCGACCTTGCGCAGCGCAGAGTTCGGCTTCTTGGGGGTGGTGGTGTACACGCGCGTGCACACGCCGCGCCGCTGAGGACTACCTTTCAGCGCCGGCGTCTTGGTCTTGCTCGTCTTCGCCTGACGGCCCTTTCGGACCAGCTGCTGGATCGTGGGCACCGGGTTTCTCCGCTCCCTTCGGCCGCTTCCTAGGCGGCCGCACCGTCTTCAATAAGCCTGTGTGCACCGGTCCCTCCCCGATCCCGGGGAGTTGTCCGGCACCCGCGGTCGGGCGTGTCGTCCGGCTCACGGTCCCGCCGCGCGTTGGTCAACGCGCACCGGGTCTTGTCTTTGTCGACGCCCCTGATCTGGGGCGCCGGCTCGGCGTAGCGCCGCCTCGTCGTCAACTGCCGACTCGGGCGCACGCACGAGTTGCCCGGGCAAGCCCGGGCACGAGGGGAAAGCCTACCCACCGCGAGCACCCAGGTCAAAATGAACGCTGAAGCCACGCGACGGATATCTCCGATACAAGTGTACCGGGTGCCTGACGGTGGCAACGCCGCGGTGGCCGACTAGGTCTTGGGAGCCCCGTAGCCCTTACACCGAAATCTGCAACACCAGGGTCAACGCGAGGGACAGAAGAGCAATTCCCGCGCCGATGGACCCGCATACGATTCCTGCCATACCCAGCCCGGCGCCGGTGAACCGCACCTGGCCGGTCCGGCCCGAGCGGCGGATCTGCCGGCGCGACACCACACCGAGGGCGACCGCTCCCCCGCCGGCGGCCACGCTCAGCAGCGTGAAGGCGCCGGCCACCCAGCCGCCCCAGCCCTCGGACGCGCCGACCAGGCCGAAGCAGACCACGAGCAACGACACCAGGACCGAGCCGATGCCGGCCATGAGCGAGCCGATGGCCAGGCCCGACGTGATCGGCTCGACCCGCAGCTGCACCAGACCGAACTCGGTGCCGGGCATGGCATCGACCCGTTCCGGCCGCCACCGGCCCGAGGGCGGCGGCGGAGGCACAGCGGCGGGGAACGGCGCCGGTGGCGGGGGTGGGACGGTCATGAGAAGAGCATGTCACCCGTACGGGGCGAGCCGCACCCCGCCTCAGTCGGTGCCGGGTGCGAAGTCGGGCCCGCCGGGCGCTCCGGCCAGGTGCAACAGGCCGGCGATGGACGCGATGACCAGCGAGGTGAGGGCGAGGACGATGCCCGTCCAGGCCAGCCGGCGGCCCCGGCGGATCCAGGCCGAGCCGGTCAGATAGCCCTTCGAGTCGTACGCCTGCCGGGCCGTCTGACGGGCGAGCAGCAGGGCGACGGTGGCGGGAATCACACCGCCGATGAACGCGCCGGTCAGAAAGCCCACCAGACCCAGCGCGAAGACCGCCCGCGCCTTCGACGAGGGCGCCGGATCCGGGTCCATCGGGTGGCGGGTGGGAACTGCGGCCGGAAGCGTCACGAGAACCATTCTAGAAAGGCCGGAAGGCGGCCGCGCCATGCGCGACCGCCTTCCGGACCGATCTTGTTCGCAGTCGGCCCCGCGAACGGGGCGGACTGTTTAGCGGTACGACCCGAAGTCGAAGTCGTCCAGCGGCACAGCCTGCCCGCTGGCCGGCCCGAAGCCGTAGTCGGTCTCGGGGTACCCGGTCATCGAGTACACCTTGGCCTTGGCCTCCTCGGTCGGCTCGACCCGGATGTTGCGGTACTTGGAGATACCGGTACCGGCCGGGATGAGCTTACCGATGATCACGTTCTCCTTGAGGCCGACCAGCGAGTCGCTGCGCGAGTTGATCGCCGCGTCGGTCAGCACTCGGGTGGTCTCCTGGAAGGAGGCCGCCGAGAGCCAGGAATCCGTGGCCAGCGAGGCCTTGGTGATACCCATGAGCACGGGACGACCGGCGGCGGGCTCGCCACCCTCGCCGACGAGCCGGCGGTTCTCCGACTCGAAGAGCGCCCGGTCGACCAGCACGCCCGGCAGGAACTCGGCCGCGCCGGAGTCGATGACCGTCACCCGCTTGAGCATCTGGCGGATGATGATCTCGATGTGCTTGTCGTGGATGAGCACACCCTGCGAGCGGTAGACCTCCTGGACCTCGGAGGTCAGGTGGACCTGGACCGCCCGCGGACCCATGATCCGCAGAAGCTCGTGCGGGTCGATGGTGCCCTCGGTCAGCTTCTCGCCGACGCCGACGTGGTCGCCGTCGTGGGCCCGGAGCTTGACGCGCTTGGAGATCTTGTCGTACACGATCTCCTCGCTGCCGTCGTCCGGCACCACGATGATCTTCCGCGAGCGCTCGCCGTCCTCGATGCGGATGCGTCCCGGGGTGTCGGCGATGGGCGCCTTGCCCTTGGGCACGCGGGCCTCGAAGATCTCCTGCACACGGGGCAGACCCTGGGTGATGTCCTCACCCGCGACACCACCGGTGTGGAAGGTACGCATCGTCAGCTGCGTGCCCGGCTCACCGATGGACTGGGCGGCGATGATGCCGACCGCCTCGCCGATGTCGACGCCCTTGCCGGTCGGCAGCGAGCGGCCGTAGCAGGCCGCGCACACGCCGAGCTTCGACTCACAGGTCAGCACCGATCGCACCCGGACGTTCTCGACACCGGCCGCGACGAGCTTGTCGACCAGGATCGAGTTGAGGTCCGAGCCGCGGGCGACGACCAGGTTGCCGTTGGCGTCCTTGATGTCGTCGGCCAGCGTCCGCGCGTGCACACCGGTCTCGGCGTGCACGTGCACGACCAGCGTGCCGTCCGCCTCGCGCTCGCCCACCTGCATCGGGATCGCGCGGTCGGTGCCGCAGTCCTCCTCGCGGATGATGACGTCCTGCGAGACGTCCACCAGACGACGGGTCAGGTAACCCGAGTCGGCGGTACGCAGCGCGGTGTCGGCCAGACCCTTGCGAGCGCCGTGCGTGGAGATGAAGTACTCCAGCACGGTCAGACCCTCGCGGTACGACGAGGTGATCGGCCGCGGGATGATCTCACCCTTGGGGTTGGCCACCAGGCCGCGGATCGCGGCGATCTGCCGGAGCTGGAGGAGGTTGCCGCGAGCGCCGGAGTTGATCATCACCCAGAGCGGGTTCTCCTGCGGCAGCGCGCTCTCCATCTCCTTGGAGATCTCGTTGGTCGCCTTGGTCCAGATTTCGATCAGCTCGCCGCGACGCTCCTCGGCGGTCATCAGACCACGCTGGTACTGCTTGTCGATCCGGTCGGCCTCGGTCTGGTACTTGGCCAGGATCTCCGGCTTGCGCGGGGGACCGATGACGTCGCCCATGCCGATCGTCACGCCGGACCAGGTGGCCCAGTGGAAACCGGCCTCCTTGAGCGCGTCCAGGGTCGCCGCGAGGGCGACCTTGGGGAAGCGCTCGGCGAGGTCGTTGACGATCGCCGACAGCTGACCCTTGCGGATCTCGTAGTTCACGAAGCGGTAGCCCGGGGGCAGCGTCTCGTTGAACAGGACGCGGCCGAGCGTGGTCTCGACGAGCAGCGGGTCACCCTCGACCCACTCCTCCGGCGCGGTCCAGGCCGGGGCCTTGGCGCCGTTGTCGACACCGATGACCTCACGGAGCCGGATCTTGACCGGCGCCTGCAGGTGCAGCTCGCCGTTGTCGAAGGCCATCCGAGCCTCGGCGTCCGAGCTGAAGACCCGGCCCTCACCCTTGGCACCGGCAGTCTGGTGCGTCAGGTAGTAGAGACCGATGACCATGTCCTGGGTCGGCATGGTGACCGGCTTGCCGTCGGCCGGCTTGAGGATGTTGTTCGACGAGAGCATCAGGATCCGGGCCTCGGCCTGCGCCTCGGCCGACAGCGGCACGTGCACCGCCATCTGGTCACCGTCGAAGTCGGCGTTGAACGCCGTACACACGAGCGGGTGGATCTGGATCGCCTTGCCCTCGACCAGCTGCGGCTCGAAGGCCTGGATGCCCAGGCGGTGCAGGGTCGGCGCGCGGTTCAGCAGCACGGGGTGCTCGCTGATGACCTCTTCGAGGACGTCCCACACGACCGGCCGCTGACGCTCGACCATGCGCTTGGCCGACTTGATGTTCTGCGCGTGGTTCAGGTCGACCAGGCGCTTCATCACGAACGGCTTGAACAGCTCCAGCGCCATCTGCTTGGGCAGACCGCACTGGTGCAGCTTCAGGCGCGGGCCGACGACGATGACCGAACGGCCGGAGTAGTCGACGCGCTTGCCGAGCAGGTTCTGACGGAACCGGCCCTGCTTGCCCTTGAGCATGTCGGACAGCGACTTCAGCGGGCGGTTACCCGGACCGGTGACCGGCCGGCCGCGGCGGCCGTTGTCGAACAGCGCGTCGACGGCCTCCTGCAGCATCCGCTTCTCGTTGTTCACGATGATCTCGGGCGCGCCCAGGTCGATCAGGCGCTTCAACCGGTTGTTCCGGTTGATGACCCGGCGGTACAGGTCGTTCAGGTCGCTCGTCGCGAAGCGGCCACCGTCGAGCTGCACCATCGGGCGCAGGTCCGGCGGGATGACCGGGACGCAGTCGAGCACCATGCCGAGCGGCGAGTTGCGGGTGTTCAGGAACGCGGCGACGACCTTGAGGCGCTTGAGCGCACGGATCTTCCGCTGGCCCTTACCGGTGCGAATGATCTCGCGCAGGTTCTCGGCCTCGGCGTCCAGATCCATGTTCTGCAGCAGCGCCTTGATGGCCTCGGCGCCCATGCCACCGGTGAAGTACTCACCGAAGCGGTCCCGCAGCTCGCGGTAGAGCAGCTCGTCGGTGACCAGCTGCTTGGAGTCGAGCTTGCGGAAGGTGTCGAGCACCTCGTCGAGGCGGTCGATCTCGCGCTGGGCCTTGTCCCGGATCTGGCGCATCTCGCGCTCGCCGGCTTCCTTGACCTTGCGGCGCACGTCGGCCTTGGCACCCTCGGCCTCGAGCTCGGACAGGTCCTGCTCGAGCTTGGCAGCGCGCTTCTCGATCTCCGAGTCGCGGCTGTTCTCCGACTGGCGCTTCTCGGCGAAGATCTCGTTCTCGATGGTCGAGAGGTCGCGGTGCCGAGCCTCGGCGTCCACGCTCGTCACGACGTACGAGGCGAAGTAGATGATCTTCTCGAGGTCCTTGGGCGCCAGGTCGAGCAGGTAGCCCAGCCGGCTCGGCACACCCTTGAAGTACCAGATGTGCGTGACCGACGCGGCCAGCTCGATGTGACCCATGCGCTCACGGCGGACCTTGGACCGGGTCACCTCGACGCCGCAGCGCTCACAGATGATGCCCTTGAACCGGACCCGCTTGTACTTGCCGCAGTAGCACTCCCAGTCCCGCTGAGGACCGAAGATCTTCTCGCAGAAGAGTCCGTCCTTCTCGGGCTTGAGGGTGCGGTAGTTGATCGTCTCGGGCTTCTTGACCTCGCCGTGCGACCACTGCCGGATGTCGTCAGCGGTAGCAAGGCCGATGCGCAACTCGTCGAAGAAGTTGACGTCGAGCACTTGGACTATCCCTCGTGTTTCGTTGCTCGGGTGAATTCAAGGCCGGCGGGGGCGTCCCCGGTCTCAGTCGCCTGGACCGGGGACGCTTCCGTCAGATCTCTTCGACGCTGCTGACGCCCTCGTTCGGGCGGCGTGACAGGTCGATGCCGAGTTCCTCCGCGGCCCGGAAGACCTCGTCGTCCGTCTCGCGCATCTCGAGGGCCACACCGTCGCTGGAAAGCACCTCGACGTTCAGGCACAGCGACTGCAGCTCCTTGAGGAGCACCTTGAAGGACTCCGGGATTCCCGGCTCCGGGATGTTCTCGCCCTTGACGATGGCCTCGTAGACCTTCACGCGGCCCAGGACGTCATCGGACTTGATGGTGAGCAGTTCCTGCAGCGCGTAAGCCGCGCCGTAGGCCTGCATCGCCCAGCACTCCATCTCGCCGAACCGCTGGCCACCGAACTGCGCCTTACCACCCAGCGGCTGCTGCGTGATCATCGAGTACGGGCCGGTCGACCGAGCGTGAATCTTGTCGTCGACCAGGTGGTTCAGCTTGAGGATGTAGACGTACCCGACCGAGATCGGGTCCGGCAGCGGCTCGCCGGAGCGGCCGTCGAACAGCTGCGCCTTGCCGTCGCCGTTGACCAGCCGCTTACCGTCGCGGTTGACCAGCGTCGACTCGAGGAGGCCCTTGATCTCCTCCTCCTGCGCACCGTCGAAGACGGGGGTCGCGACGTTCGAGTCCGCGATGGACTCGTGCGCCTCGATCGCGCGCAGCTGGCGCTTCCACTCCTCGTCCTCGCCCTCGACCGACCAGCCGGTCTTGGCGATCCACCCGAGGTGGGTCTCCAGGACCTGGCCGATGTTCATGCGCGAGGGCACACCGAGCGGGTTGAGCACGATGTCGACGGGGGTGCCGTCCTCGAGGAACGGCATGTCCTCGACGGGCAGGATCTTGGAGATGACGCCCTTGTTGCCGTGGCGGCCCGCGAGCTTGTCACCGTCCTGGATCTTGCGCTTCTGGGCGACGTACACCCGGACCAGCTCGTTGACGCCCGGGGGCAGCTCGTCGCCGTCCTCACGCGAGAACGTGCGGACGCCGATGACCGTGCCGGTCTCACCGTGCGGCACCTTCAGCGAGGTGTCCCGGACCTCCCGGGCCTTCTCACCGAAGATCGCGCGGAGCAGCCGCTCCTCGGGGGTCAGCTCGGTCTCGCCCTTGGGCGTGACCTTGCCGACCAGGATGTCGCCGGGAACGACCTCGGCGCCGATCCGGATGATGCCGCGCTCGTCGAGGTCGGCGAGCATTTCCTCGCTGACGTTCGGGATGTCGCGGGTGATCTCTTCCGGGCCGAGCTTGGTGTCGCGGGCGTCGACCTCGTGCTCCTCGATGTGGATCGAGGTGAGGACGTCCTGCTGGACGAGGCGCTGCGACAGGATGATCGCGTCCTCGTAGTTGTGACCCTCCCAGCACATGAACGCGACGAGCAGGTTGCGGCCGAGGGCCATCTCCCCCTCGTCGGTGCACGGGCCGTCGGCGATGACCTGGCCGGCCTCGACCCGGTCACCCTCGAACACGACCGGCTTCTGGTTGACGCAGGAGCCGGCGTTGGAGCGGCGGAACTTGTGCAGCAGGTACGTACGGCGGTGACCGTCGTCCTGGTGCACCGTCACGTAGTCGGCACACAGGTCCTCGACCACGCCGCCGACCTCGGCGACGACCACGTCACCGGCGTCGACCGCGGCGCGGTACTCCATGCCGGTGCCGACCAGCGGCGCCTCGGCCTTGACCAGCGGCACGGCCTGACGCTGCATGTTCGCGCCCATGAGGGCACGGTTGGCGTCGTCGTGCTCGAGGAACGGGATCATCGCGGTCGCGACCGAGGTCATCTGACGCGGCGAGACGTCCATGTAGTCGACCTCGGTGCCGGGCACGTAGTCGACTTCACCGCCCTTACGCCGTACCAGGACCCGGTCTTCGGCGAAGGTGCCGTCGCTTCGCAGCACGGCGTTCGCCTGGGCCTTGATGTACCGGTCTTCCTCGTCCGCGGTCAGGTAGTTGACGTCGTCGGTGACGACGCCGTTCACGACCTTCCGGTACGGCGTCTCGATGAAGCCGAACGGGTTGACCCGGGCGAATGTCGACAGGGCGCCGATCAGGCCGATGTTCGGGCCTTCCGGCGTCTCGATCGGGCACATCCGGCCGTAGTGGGACGGGTGCACGTCACGGACCTCGAAGCCGGCCCGCTCACGGCTCAGACCACCGGGGCCGAGCGCGCTCAGCCGGCGCCGGTGGGTCAGGCCCGCCAGCGGGTTGGTCTGGTCCATGAACTGCGACAGCTGCGACGTGCCGAAGAACTCCTTGATCGCCGCCACGACGGGACGGATGTTGATCAGGGTCTGCGGCGTGATCGCCTCGACGTCCTGGGTCGTCATGCGCTCGCGGACGACGCGCTCCATCCGGGACAGGCCCACGCGGACCTGGTTCTGGATGAGCTCGCCGACCGTACGCAGACGGCGGTTGCCGAAGTGGTCGATGTCGTCGGCCTCGTAGCCCTCCTCACCGGCGTGCAGCCGGGCGAGGTAGTCCACGGTCTTGACGATGTCTTCCTCGGTCAGCGTGCCCCGGACGATCGGGACGTCGATCTCGAGCTTCTTGTTGAACTTGTATCGGCCGACCTTGGCTACGTCATACCGCTTCGGGTTGAAGAAGAGGTTGTCGAGCAGGGTCTGCGCGTTCTCCCGGGTCGGGGGCTCGCCAGGGCGGAGCTTGCGGTAGATGTCGAGCAGGGCCTCGTCCTGCCCGGCGATGTGGTCCTTCTCGAGCGTGGTCATGATGAGCTCGGACCAGCCGAACCGCTCACGGATCTGGTCGGCCGACCAGCCGATGGCCTTGAGCAGGACGGTGACGGCCTGCCGGCGCTTGCGGTCGATCCGGACACCCACGGTGTCGCGCTTGTCGATGTCGAACTCGAGCCAGGCGCCCCGGCTCGGGATGACCTTGACGCTGGAGAGGTCGCGGTCGGAGGTCTTGTCCGGCTCCTTGGTGAAGTACACGCCCGGCGAGCGGACGAGCTGACTCACCACGACGCGCTCCGTGCCGTTGATGACGAACGTCCCCTTGGGGGTCATCATCGGGAAGTCACCCATGAACACGGTCTGACTCTTGATCTCGCCAGTGGTGTTGTTGGTGAACTCCGCGGTCACGAACA
Organism: Paractinoplanes hotanensis; assembly: GCF_023717965.1. Lineage (NCBI taxonomy): Bacteria > Bacillati > Actinomycetota > Actinomycetes > Micromonosporales > Micromonosporaceae > Paractinoplanes > Paractinoplanes hotanensis. The sequence continues at coordinate 67,464 of NZ_JAMQOL010000044.1, forward strand.
GCGGGGCGCAGTAGGTCAGGTCCTTCTCCTTGCACTCCTCGATCGAGGCCTTGACCTCGTCGAATCGGGGAGACGAGAAGGACAGCGACATAGTGCCGGAGAAGTCCTCAATGGGACTGATCTCTTCGAGGATCTCTGCGAGGCCCGAGTGGGCGTGCGGGTCGTCCGTCGACCGGGCCTGCCAAGCCTCGTTCCCGACCAGCCAGTCGAAGGACTCCGTCTGGAGGGCGAGGAGGTTGGGGACCTCAAGTTGCTCGGTGATCCTGCCGAAAGAGACACGGCGGGGTGCGTAAGCGCTCGACGTACGGCTGGTCTTCGCAGGGCGGGAAGCTGCCAAGATGCGTCCTTCCGAGGACCGGTGCTGCTGATGCGGCTGCAGCTGCGGTATGCAACTGTCTGCGTGCACTCCAACGAGCCCCCAGGAAGTCATCCGAATGGATGTCCTGGCAGGGCTCAAGACAGAAGGCAGCGCAAACTAGCAGTGTAGCCGCTCGGCTAACCGCTGTCCAGCCCACACCTGAGGGTGCCTGCGGAACGTGCCCCCGCCGGCCTCTGACCTGCGCCTCGAAGGGCCAGGGCCTGTGGTGCGGGGCCGCTCGGAACGCGGCAACTCTCCCTCGGTGCCCCCGCCGCGGGGAACCGGTGACACCGGCTTACCCACGGAGCGGCTGTCGCAAGCGCGGAAACTTGCTGCTGTCAGCGTGCCTGTCAGCGGACACACAGTCAAGGGCTGCGAGGCGGGTCGGCCCCGCGCCGCCCGTTGCCCGGCGCGCCCTAGCGACCTTACTCCACGCCTTGCCCGATTGGACCCGCTTTGTGCGTCGGCCGTCCGACAGCGGGCCGGAACCATCTGACCAGGCACAACAGTGGGAATATACAAATGGCGAGGACCCGCACACGGGTCCTCGCCATTCGCAAGAGAATGCAGTGGAGCGTTAGATCACTTGAGGGTGACCTTGGCGCCCTCGCCCTCGAGCTTGGCCTTGGCGGCCTCGGCCTTCTCCTTGTTGACACCCTCGAGGATCGCCTTGGGGGCGGACTCGACGGCGTCCTTGGCCTCCTTGAGGCCCAGGCCGGTCAGCTCACGCACGACCTTGATGACCTGGATCTTCTTGCCGCCGTCGCCCTCGAGGACAACGTCGAAGGAGTCCTTCTCGGCCTCGGCCTCGGCCGGGGCAGCGCCACCGGGAGCGGCAGCGACGGCCACGGGGGCAGCCGCGGTGACCTCGAAGGTCTCCTCGAACTGCTTCACGAACTCCGACAGCTCGATGAGCGTCATTTCCTTGAACGCGCCGAGCAGCTCGTCGGTGCTGAGCTTCGCCATATCTGGCAACCTTTCCTAGCTTCTGATGAAAAAGTCGTGCTGGTGCGCGGTGGCTCAGGCCTCCGCGGGACCGTCCTTCTCGCGCTTCTCCTGAAGGGCGGCCGCGAGGCGCGCCACCTGCGAAAGCGGGGCCTGGAACAGACCCGCAGCCTTGGTCAGGTTGCCCTTCATGGCGCCGGCCAGCTTGGCCAGCAGAACCTCACGCGACTCGAGGTCAGCGATCTTGTTGACGTCGGCCGCCGAGATCGCCTTGCCCTCGAAAACGCCGCCCTTGATCTGCAGGGCGGGGTTGGCCTTGGCGAAAGCCCGCAGGCTCTTGGCCGCCTCGACCGGGTCGCCGTTGATGAAGGCGAGCGCGGTAGGACCGGTGAACAGCGTGTCGAGGCCTTCGATGCCCGCGTCGGTGGCTGCGCGCTTCGCCAGGGTGTTCTTCGACACCGCGTACTTGGTGTCGCCGCCCAGCGAACGCCGCAGCTCGGTGAGCTGCTTGACCGTGAGACCGCGGTACTCGGTCAGCACGGTGGCCGACGAGTTACGGAAGTTGTCGGTCAGCGCCGCGACGGCCGTGGCCTTGTCGGCCCGGACTGGCTTGTCCGCCATGTCCCTCCTCTCTCAGTGCTCGAACCACTGGTCGAGAGCGAAGGAGGGGCAGAATGCAAAACGCCCCGGCGCAGGGCGCACGGGGCGGAGCAGGAGCACGACTGATCGGCGGCCTGATCGCGAACCGTTCTTCCCTGCGCGGGTCGCCCGCATTTGCGGGACCTTCGGACGTGGCGCTCGTCTTGCGACGGCCCCACGACGACCAGCGGTCTGTGGGTGGAACTTCGAGAAGAAACTGTACGCGACCCGCTGGCGACCGCCAAATCAGGTGCGCGGCCCGCCGGCACCCGCAAATCAGGTGCGCGTGCGTCGCAGGTGGGCGTAGGCGCCGAAGGCGACGCCGCACCAGAGGACGGCCCAGACGACGAGCACGGCCACGGTGGCCACGGGCGGCGGCTCGACGCCGTTGAGGGCGCGGGCCGTGGCCATGACCGGCGGGACGAGCCACGGGGCGACCGAACCCTGCAGGCCCAGCACGACCGCCAGGACGGCCGCGGTAACCAGGACTGCGATGCCGTTGCGGACACCACGGGTGACAGCCCGGCTCGCCAGGGCGCCGAGAGCCACCGCGGGCGGGACGGCCAGCAGATGGGCCAGCACGCCCAGCAGCGTGCCGCTGACCACTGCCTTGCCGGTGTCGATGCCGTTGAAGACCCAGGGCGCGCCCATCGCCAGGGCGCAGACCAGCAGCGCGAGCAGGCCGGCGGCGAGCAGCCCGGCCAGGGCTTCGCGACGGCCACCCACGGCGACGCGGGCCAGCCGGCGTTGCGTGTCGGGTTCGGTGTCGAGCAGCAGCTTCGACTGCCACGCCAGCACCGGGAAGAGCGCGGCCGCCGAGTATCCGTACGCGGTGGCGGCCGGAGACGCTCCCCCGCCGTAGATGACCCCGAGCACGACCAGCACCGCGATGGCCGGCGCCAGAATCCGCCCACCCCGCAGAAACCCCGCCAGGCGCATCCGGACCAGCCGTTCCGTTCTCATGAGCCGCCGCCGGCCTGTCGGCCGATGGAAACACCTGGGGTGATAGTCAACCCAGGCCCGGAGCGGATCTGCTGCGGTTGTGCCGCGGCGACACCGCGTACCTCCAGGATTTGATGCCCTTCGGCCTTGAGCTTCGCCACCACCTGGGGTGACTCGGCCCGCCGGACCTTGACCTCGATGATCACCTCGTCGGGCGGAGCCGGCACCACAGCGTCCTCAGTGAGCGGCACCACGGTCACAGCAGCGTCAGACACCTGCCAATAGGCTGCATCCGCCAAACCCTCCACCTCGCCCCGGTGGTCGCTGACCAGAACCATGCCGCCGTCCGCGGTCACCTCGGCCACGATCTCGGGGATCAGCGTGCGGGCGACCGAGTCCAGCCCTTCCCAGGGCTCGTCGAGGATCAGCAGGCCGGGCCGCGCGATCAGCGCCTGGGCCAGGCCGACCTTCTGCGCGGTGCCCTTCGAGAGATCGGACAGGCGGGTGCCGCTGTGCTCGGTCAGCAGCAGCCGCTCGATCCACTTGTCGGCCTCAGCGGCCGTACGCCCGCGGAGGGACGCCATGCGGTGCAGATAGTCGCGAGCCGTGAACGGCTGGTCGGCCGGGAAACGCTCGGGGACCCACCCGACCACCGGCGGGCGGCCTCGAACGGAACCGCGAGAGGGACGCAGCACGCCCGCCGCGAGTTGCAGCAGAGTGGACTTGCCGGCGCCGTTGCGGCCCAGCACGACGACCGTCTGGCCCGCCTCGATGCCACGAGTCACCTCGCGCAGGGTCCAATCGGCCCGGCGGCCGTAGCGGAACCACACCCCGTCAAAACGCACGACGGAAGCCTGCCACAGAAAAGCCCCCGGGGATGTACCCCGGGGGCCGTTCGCAGTGCTCTGTCGAGGGCTCAGCTCTCGGCGCTGGTGAGGCCCTTGACCACGTTCGGGTCGATCGGCACGCCGGGGCCCATGGTGGTGGTGACGACGACCTTGCGGAGGTACTTGCCCTTGGCCGCGGACGGCTTGGACCGCAGCACCTCGTCGAGCACCGCCGCGTAGTTGTCCACCAGCTGCTCCTCGGAGAACGAGGCCTTGCCGATGATCAGGTGCAGGTTCGAGTGCTTGTCGACGCGGAAGGTGATCTTTCCGCCCTTGATCTCGTTGATGGCCTTGGTGACGTCCATGGTCACCGTGCCCGTCTTCGGGTTGGGCATGAGACCACGCGGGCCGAGGATGCGGGCGATCCGACCGATCTTGGCCATCTGGTCGGGGGTGGCGATCGCGGCGTCGAAGTCGAGCCAGCCGCCCTGGATGCGGGCCACGAGCTCGTCCGTGCCGACCTCGTCGGCACCGGCCGCGACGGCCTCCTCGGCCTTGGCGCCCTGGGCGAAGACGATCACGCGGGCCGTCTTGCCGGTGCCGTGGGGCAGGTTGACCGTGCCGCGGACCATCTGGTCGGCCTTGCGGGGGTCGACGCCCAGACGCATCGCGACCTCGACGGTCGCGTCGAACTTGGTGGGGCTGGCGTCCTTGGCGAGCTTGATCGCGTCGGCCGGCTCGTAGAGCTTGTTCTGGTCGATCTGCTCGGCGCCCTTGCGGTAGCCCTTGCTGCGCTGCATGTTCACTGACTCCTGTGGTAGATGGCGGGCCCCTTGCCGGGACCCTCCCACTGACTGCTGTGTTGCTTGTCAGATCTTGGTGACCTGGTTGAAGTTCAGCTCCACCGGCGTCTCACGGCCGAAGATGGAGACCAGAACCTTCAACTTCTGCTGGTCGGCATTAATTTCACTGATCGAGGCCGGCAGCGAGGCGAACGCGCCGTCGGTGACCGTGACCGAGTCGCCGACCTCGAAGTCGAGGACCTTGATCTCGGGCTTGGCCTTCTTCTCCTCCTGCTCGACGGCGGGAGCGAGCCACTTCAGCACCTCGTCGAGCGAGAGCGGGGCCGGACGGTCGACCCGGTCGGTCGCACCCACGAAGCCGGTCACCCCGGGGGTGTTGCGGACGCAGGAGTACGACTCGGGGCTCAGATCCATCCGGACCAGGATGTAGCCGGGGAAGACCTTGTTGTTGACCTGGAGACGCTTGCCGTTCTTGACCTCGACCTCTTCGCGGGTCGGGACCTCGACCTGGAAGATGAAATCCTCCATGTCGAGGCTGGTGATGCGCGTCTCGAGGTTGGTCTTGACCTTGTTCTCGTAGCCCGCGTAGGAGTGCACCACGTACCAGTCACCGGGGGCGTAGCGCAGCTTCTGCCGCAGCTCCTGCACCGGGTCGAAGTCCTCGTCGGGCTCGGCGGGAGCAGCAGCAGCCTCGGCCTCAACCTCGGGGGCCGCCTCGGGCGTGGTCTCGGGTGCCGCGGCCTCGACCGACTCGTCGGTTTCCGCCGTGGCCACGGACGACTGCTCGTCGACGGCCTGCGCGGTCTCGTCGTCGTACTCAGGCACGCTCGCTCACTTCCAGATCAGTCTTGCTCAGATGCGGGGTCAGCCGCCGAACGCCCAGAGGACGACCTTGCCCAGGCCGAGGTCGAGAAGGCCGACGATGGAGGTCATGACCACCACGAAGACGATCACGATCGTCGTGTAGGTCAGGAGCTCCTTGCGCGTCGGCCAGATGACCTTACGCAGCTCGCTGACGACCTCACGGAAGAACCCACCGATGCGGCCGAAGAAGCCGGTGCGGCGGACCTCGTTCTTGGGCTTCGCCGAACGCTCGGCAACGGCGGTGCCGCCGCGGCCTACCGGCTCGGCGTCATCGTCGGCGGCGTCCTTGTCGTTGTCGACGGCGTCGTCGTCGAACACCTCGTCGTCGGCCGGGTCGCCGGCGTCACCGGGTCGGTTCCTCTCGGCCATGGCGCCCTACTTCCGTCATCGGTGGTGATGGGTCCCCGTCGGCGCTCGGGACCGGGGCGCGGAGGTGGTGACCGCGCACCGGGCGGGCACGTCTAGGAGATTTGCGCAGGGGTGACAGGACTTGAACCTGCAGCCTGCGGTTTTGGAGACCGCTGCTCTGCCAATTGAGCTACACCCCTGTGCGAGGCCGTGAACTCCCCCGAGGCAGCGCGCCTCAGAGGGGTCATTGCCCCACGGCGCACCAGTGTACGGGTTCACACCGGCCTTGCCCAACCCGGGCTGACCCTAGCGCTTGCGGACGGTCGCCTGGGCGAGGGATAGCACCTTCTCGCCGTGACACGTGGCGGTCAGCACCAGCTTGGTCAGGCCCTCGTCGGTGGTCTCTTTCACCGTGGCGGTGACGACCACCTCGGTGCCCTCGTCGGTGTCGGGCACCGGCACCGGGCGGGAGAACCGCACGCTGTATTCCACCACCGCGTCGGCGGCGCCGGCCCAAGCGGTGACGGCCCGGCCGACCAGCGCCATGGTGAACATGCCGTGGGCGATCACGCCGGGCAGCCCGACACCGGTGGCGACGCGGTCGCTCCAGTGGATCGGGTTGAAGTCGCCCGAGGCGCCCGCGTAGCGCACCAGGTCGGCCCGGGTGACCCGGAACGTCTGGGGCTCGAGTGTGTCACCCATGTCAGTGCTCCCCTCGCTGCACGAGCTTGGACCAGACCGTCACGACCGGTTCGCCGGCCACGGTGGTGACCTCGGTGCGGGTGGTCAGGAAGTCGTGCCCGCCGCGCGAGGTGATCTCGTCGACCGAGTTGACGCAGACCAGTTCGTCGCCGGCCACGACCGGGCGCGAGTAGGCGAACCGCTGGTCGCCGTGCACGACGCGGCTGTAGTCGAGGCCGAGTGCCGGGTCCTCGACGATCTGCCGGCTGGCCGCCATCGTGATCACGACGGGGAAGGTCGGCGGGGCCACCACGTCGGCGTAGCCGAGGGCCCGGGCCGCGGCCGGATCGTGATATTCGACGTCGGTGGCGCCGATCGCGCGGGCGAACTCGCGGATCTTCTCGCGGCCGACCTGGTAGGGCTCGGTGGCCGGCCAGCTGCGGCCGATGAAGGACTGGTCGAGGGGCATGAGGTCAACCTACTGGAGCCGGGAACGACTCTGCGCCGCCCCGTCGTGACCGGGCGGCGCAGAGTGAAAGCTTGAAGGGTGTTGTCAGCGGGTCTCGCGGTGCAGCGTGTGACGGCCGTCGCGCGGGCAGAACTTCTTCAGTTCGACGCGGTCGGGGTCGTTACGACGGTTCTTCCGGGTGATGTAGTTCCGCTCCTTGCACTCCGTACAAGCCAGGGTGATCTTCGGACGGACGTCGGTCGCCTTGGCCACGACGGGTTGCCTTCCTGCTAACGGGAAATCTTAACGACGCTCCAGATTACGCCCTGGGAGCGTCGACATGCAAAGTGGGACCCCGGGTGGGATCCCTCGTTACCAGTAGCGGTGGCCGGACTTGAACCGGCGACACAGCGATTATGAGCCGCTTGCTCTGCCATCTGAGCTACACCGCCAGAGCCAGGCTCAAGTCCAGCGCCTGAGGCGGGAACGAACCCGGTAGAGCCCCCTTACGGAATCGAACCGTAGACCTTCTCCTTACCATGGAGACGCTCTGCCGACTGAGCTAAGGGGGCTTGCGCGCGATCTCTCGCTTGTTGCGCAGTCGAAAGCTTACACGGCCCGTTGCCGGGGGTGAAATCGACTCCCCCAAAGCCGTGTCGGGGCAGGTCAGATCACCGCTCGGAGCCTGCGGACCTCGCCCGTCTCGGTGGTGGCCGGCTCGGTCTGGGCGTTGAACCAGGCCTCCAGCCGCTCGTACGGAAGCGGGCGGCTGAACAGGTAGCCCTGGCCGATCTCGCAGCCCATCTCTTCCAGCAGGTCGAGGGTGAGCTCGCTCTCGACGCCCTCGGCGACCACGGTGAGACCGAACTCACGGGCCAGGCTGATCACCGCGCGGACGATCGCCATGTCGCCGGTGTCGGTCGCCATGCCCTGCACGAAGCTGTCGTCGATCTTCACCTCGTGGACCGGCCACTGACGCAGGTAGGACAGCGAGGACGCGCCGGTGCCGAAATCGTCGACGCTGAGCCGCACCCCGAGGTCGCGCAGGCGGTAGAGGGTGGGGAGCACGCGTTCGATGTCGCCGAGCATGCCGGGCTCGGAGATCTCGAAGGTCACCTGGGCCGCGTTCACGCCGTAGTGCTCGAGCTGGGCGCTCACCTTGTCGGGGAAGCGGGAGTCGAGCAGTGTGCGCACCGACAGGTTGACCGCGATCGAGAGCGGGCGTTCCTGGTCGGCCCACTCGCGGCAGCGCCGCAGGCCCTCGGTGAGCACCACCTCGGTCAGGCGGGAGAGCTGGCCGGTGTGCTCGGCGACCGCGATGAAGTCCTCCGGCAGCACCTCGCCCTGGGCCGGGTGCTGCCAGCGGGCCAGGCACTCGACGCCGACCAGGTGGCGGTCGGTCAGCGTGACCTTGGGCTGGAAGTAGACGTCGAGGGCGCCGTTGTCGAGCGCCGTCCGCAGGTCGGCCGCGATGCCCAGCCGGCGCACGGCCCGGGACTCGAGTGCGGGATGGAAGAGCTGCACACCGTACGGAAGGACCTTGGCCGCGTTCGCCGCGAGCTCAGCCCGCTGCAGGAGCGTGTCGGGGTCGGCGCCGTGGTCGGGATAGACCGACACCCCCACCGCCGTGTCGACGTCGAGGGTGAGGGTGCCGACCGTCATCGAGCCCCGCAGCTGTTCGCGCATGTCGGTGGCCAGCTGGACGGTCGCGTCCGTGCTCTCGGCCCGCAGGGTGACCACGAACTCGTCGCCGCCGATGCGGCCGACCAGCGCGCCCGGGCCGGCGATGGCCCGCAGCCGGCCGGCCACCTCGGCCAGTAGTTTGTCGCCGGCGGCGTGGCCCATCGACTCGTTGACGTCGCGCTGGCCGTCGACGTCGAACAGCAGCACCACGACCACTTCGTCCTCGGCCCGCACCTTGACCGACTCGGCGAGCGCGTCGGTGATCCGCCGCCGGTTGGGCAGCGCGGTGAGGCGGTCGTGGTAGGCGTCGTGGCGCAGCCGGTCGACCAGGCGGCCGTTCTCGACCGCCGCCGCGGCGTGGGCGGCGATCGTCTCGAGCACCTGCACGTCGGCGAGCCGGAACGAGCGGGTGTCGCCGAGCCGGTTGACCACCTCGAGCGTGCCGATCGTCGTCTGGCCGGAGCGCAGCGGCACGATCAGGATGTCTTTGATCTTCGCGGTGCGCAGCGGCTTCCGCAGGTCGTGGGTGGCCGCGAAGCTCGGGCCGACGGCCAGCGTGCCACCCTCGGCGAGCGCGCGTTCGCGGATCACGGCCGGGGTGGGCGAGAGGTCGAGCAGGCCCTGGTTCTCAACCCGTGCGGTGAGCAGCAGCTCGGGATGACGGCCCTGCGGGGCGAGCCAGAGAGTCGCGTACTCGGAACGCATGAGGGTTTGTACCCGGCCCAGCAGCACGTCGGGCAGGCCCGAGTCGGCGCCGGCCTCGCGGACCGCCTTGGTGAGCTCGTAGACCTCGGCCAGCGTGCGGTGCTGACGCAGGAACTCGGCGAACGATCGCAGCATCTGGATCAGCGCGGCCACGAGCACGGCCAGCAGCACGGCCGACCACGCGGTGGCCTCGAGGGCGACCAGGAAGATCAGGCCGATGACCATGTTGATGCTGGCGAAGACCAGCGCCGAGACGCCGCCGCGCAGAACATCTTGCCCCGCACGGAAGCCCTGGACCGCGCTCATCACGCCGGCCAGGCTGGAGATGTCGGAGACGGTGTAAACCAGCAGGGCCGCGACGAGGATCAGCCACATGCGCGGGTCGAGCCCGTCGTAATGCGGCAGCCCGGCGATGACCAGCGACGCCAGCGCGATGCCGGCCGAGTTCTTGGCGACGTTGAACCACAGCTTGGACGGCGTGTAGACGGCCGACCGGATCAGCTGGCTGACCAGCGTGGCGATCGCGACGACGCAGATCACCATCGCCGGCGGCAGGTAATAGAGGACGAGGACGAAGGGGACCTCGACCATGACGACGCTGTAGGTGCTGCGCCGGATGACGACGTTGAAGACACCGACGTAAACCAGGCAGACACCGACCAGGGCCAGCAAGCCGGCTTTCCAGTCGTCGAACCACGTGCGGTCAGTGACCCAGAAGCCGGCGAAGCAGGAGAGCGTGAAAATGGCCAGCGGGCCGGTGATGAGCCATGCGTACTGCGCGGAGCGCGGCCGCACTCGTGGACGCTCGGCCATCACGCTCCTCGTCGGTCGGTTTCGCCGTCGACCTGCCGGTCAGCGGGAGGAAACCCCTAGTCCCAATCGAGACCGAGGCTGCTGGACTGCGCAGGACCCGAATGGTTGGTATGAGCGGCGGCCATGCTGTCACCCTCGGACGCGCTCGCCGAGACGGCAGAGACACCACCGAAAACGACGGCAAGCACAAAAACCAAGCCGGCGAAGCGGCCTAGCTTCCTTGCGGACATGTTGACTCCTGCGTTGTTTACGCGCTCCGGGGGGTCACATGATGGTGCCACACGCCTTGTGCGACTGGCAGTGTCCATCGGCGGGTCGAAACCGCGCATTCCGAAATCCTGACCGAACGGTTGAGTTCGCACCCCCACGCCCGAGCGGAAAATTGACGCCTTTATGCCCGAAATAATGTGAGAAGTGAGGTCAATTCACATGACGTCGAGCGTCTCAGCGATCTTCTCTCCGCTACAACGCGCGATGCGTCACGAAGTGGCGGCGGGCAGATCAGTGGCGCTGTACTGCGACCACGAGCCCGGATAGAGGCGGCCCGGAGCGAACCCGGCGCGCTCCAGGGCCAGCAGGTTGTGGCAGGCGGTGACGCCCGAGCCGCAATAGGAGACGACATCGGCGCCGTCGGTCACACCGGCCGCCTCGAACCGCTCGCACAACAGCTCGGCGGGCAGGAAGCGGCCGGTGGCGTCGACGTTCCCGCGGCACGGGACGTTGCGGGCGCCGGGAATGTGGCCGGCCCGCGGGTCGATCGGCTCGGACTCGCCCCGGAAACGCTCGGGCTGGCGCGCGTCGAGCACCACGGAACCGCCGGAGGTCGCATCGGTCAGGCCGGCCAGGCGCTCGGCGGGCCACGGCCGAGCGGTGAAAACAGCCGGGGCACGCTGCGGCGCGCCGGTCTCGCGTTCTTCCCCGTACGCGTCCAGGCCGCCGTCCAGCAGGGCAGCCGGCCGCCCGAGGGCGCGCAGCATCCAGACCAGGCGTGCGGCCATCACCCCGCCGGCGTCGTCATAGGCGATCACGGTCGCGTCGTCGCCCACGCCGAGCGCGGACATCCGCTCGGCGAAGCGCACCGGATCGGGCAACGGGTGCCGGCCGTCAGCGGCAGTGGGCGCCGCGGCGAGGTCCTCGTCCAGGTCGACGAAGACCGCCTCCGGCAGGTGGCCCGCGACGTACGTGTCCCGGCCCTTCCGCCCGTCGAGGTAGGCGCGGACGTCCGCGAGAATCACCCGGTCGTGGTGGGTCCGGACCCATTCGGCGTCGACGACCGGCTCGATCACTCGCGGAACTCCTATCTGTTGACCGGCCGGCGGCGGCCCCGCGGCCGGAACCGGACGAGCGCCACACCGGCCATGACGATCGCCAGCACGGTGATCGTGACGGCGACGATGCCCTGGTTGATGCCCGTGGCGATCACCACGAGACCCAGGGCCACGCCGAAGAGGAAGTGGTAGAAACCGGCGTCCCGTACCGAGCGGAAGGCCCGCGCGGTCGGCTCCGGCGCCCGGCCGGTCACCAGGATGACCAGTCCGTACAGCGCCAGCACGGCCCCGGCCACCCCACCCGCCAGCATGGTCCAGCTACTGGTGCTCATCGCCCCAGTCTGTGCCTCCGGCGGTGCTCGTCAGCGGTAATTCGTGAACTGGAGGGCGACTCCGAAGTCCTCGGCCTTGAGCAGGGCGATCACGGCCTGGAGGTCGTCGCGCTTCTTGCCGGTGACGCGCAGCTGATCGCCCTGGATCTGGGCCTGCACGCCCTTGGGCCCCTCGTCGCGGATCTTCTTGCTGATCGCCTTGGCCTTGTCGGTCTCGATGCCCTCGATGACCTTGCAGTCGATCTTGTAGGTCTTGCCGGACTGCCGTGGCTCCCCCGCGTCCAGGGCCTTCAGCGAGATGTTCCGCTTGACCAGCTTCTCCTTGAAGACGTCGAGCGCGGCGGTGGCCCGCTCCTCGGTCTCGGAGGTGATGGTGACCCCGTTGTCGCCCGACTTGGCGACGGTGGTGCCGGTGCCCCGGAAGTCGAACCGGGTGCCGAGCTCCTTTTCCGCCTGATGGAAGGCGTTGTCCACTTCCTGCTGGTCGACCTTGCTCACGATGTCGAAGGACGGGCTCGCTGCCATGATCAGAACTCCTGCGATGCTGGCTCTCGTCGATGGGGCGTCAGGCCACTGAAACGGCTCCGACATGCCGACCGTACCCGGTTGCAAAACCGGTCGGCGGTACGGTTAAGCTGTTCTCCGCTGCCACGGGAGACCGTGGTCGCGTGCCCAGGCGGGTTGCCCGAGCGGCCAATGGGAGCGGACTGTAAATCCGTCGCGAAAGCTACAGAGGTTCGAATCCTCTACCCGCCACAGGCAGTCAGAACGGCCCCGAGAGTCGCGGAAACGCGCTCCGGGGCCGTTCTCGTTGTGATCGGGAGCCCGCACGCGAGATCCTCGAGGCATGGCCCTTGACCATCTGGCGCTCCTCCAGGACGAGCTTGCCGCCTTTCAGGATTGTCTGACCGGCGACCTTTCCACACCCGTCGAGCACTGTGGCGACTGGACACTGCACGACCTGGTCGTCCACCTGGGTCAGGAGAACCTGTGGGCGGCCGCCGCAGTTCGTGAGCGCCGGGGCGATTACGTGGCGGAGCCGCCACCGGCGAACGTCGTGTCATGGTTCGCCGAGACGGCCCACACGCTCACCGCCACGCTCGCTGCGGACCCCGCAACCGAGGCTTGGACGTTCTTCCCGCCGCGCACGGTCGGCTTCTGGCGACGCCGCCGCTGCCTCGAGACGCTCGTGCACCGCTGGGACGCCGAGCAGGCCCTCAACCGACCGGGCACGCTGAATCCCGAGTTGAGCGGCGACGGTATCGCTGAGGTGGTCGACGGTTTCGTACCGAGACAGATCCGGCTCGGCCGGATGAGTCAGTTCCGGGCCGCGGTCCGGCTGACCGCCACCGATCTGCGAGCGTGCTGGTTGCTCGGGCACGGCGACCCGGTCGCCGAGCTGTCCGGAACCGCCGCGGAACTACTGCTGATGCTCTGGGGCCGACAGCCCGTCCCGTGGGACAGCCTGTCCGGCGATGAGGCGGCCGCTCGCGACGTGCTGCGCGGCCCACTCGTGCCCTGATCAGCTGCCGGACAACGTGCGAGCCGCCTATCCCAGACCCTCGTTCATCGGCGGGAGAGGCGGTGTTCCAGCTCCTCGCGCAGGCCGGTGGGGAGGGCTTCGGCCTCCAGGATGCGGGCCAGGTCTTCGGAGCGGTGCATGTAGATGTCGAAGGCCTCGGAGACGCCGATGCTGCGGGCCGGGCGGTGGACGACCTCGATCGGGTCACCGACCTGCAGCGGGCCGGGGGTCAGCACTCGCAGGTAGGCGCCGGTGCGGGCGGCCTCGGCGAAGCGCTTCAGCCACTTCTTCTCGCCCATCTTGGCCTGGAACGTCATGCACGGGACGCGACCGAACGTGGGCTGGAGTTCCAAGGTGTCGCCGATGCGCCAGATCTCGCCGATCCGGGTGGCGTTGAGGTCAAGGCCCTCGGTGGTGAGGTTCTCGCCGAACCAGCCGTTGGCCAGCGGGCGGCCCAGCACGGCTTCCCACCAGTCGTAGTCCTCGCGGGAGTAGGCGTACACGGCCTGGTCGTCGCCGCCGTGGTGCTTGACGTCGCCGATGGGGTCGCCGACCACGCCGCTGTGCAGGCCGGTGGTCTTGGGGCCGGGGGCGCGCACGTCGACCGCGTGCTCGACCGGGAGCTTGTCGATGCCGGTGTTGCCGCCGAAACGCTTGGCCGGGTTGGGCCGGGCCACGCCGACGTTCACCGAGAGCACCTTGCCGTCTGTCATGCCGTGAACTCCACGATCACTCGGTCCTCGACCGGGCGGAAGCCCAGCCGCTGATACAAAGCATTACTGGTCGGGTTGGCCAGGTCTGTGTTGAGCACCACGCTTTCGGCGCCGGATCCGAGGGCGGCCTGGGTCGCGGCGATGGTGACCGCGCCGGCGTAGCCGCGGCCGCGCTGCACGGGCGGCGTGTAGACGGCCTGGATCCGGACCGTGTCGACCGCGGGCTGGGACCGGATCGCCATCGACACGGGGCTCCGGCCGTCGTCCCAGAGCAAGATCCCGCCGTACGCGAGAAAGCGGTCCGGATCGTCCGAGCGGCGCTCCCCGATCTCGTCGTGGAAGGCCCGCAGCCAGCCCCGCAGCAGCTCACGGTCGTCCGGGCCGGCGTAGCGGGCACTTCCCGGCGGCGGCGTGGGCGGCAGCACGAGCGTGGCCAGGCGGTAGAGGCGGGTGCGCCGGACCACGTGGGCGCGCACCCGGGCCCGGCTGCGCCAGCCCGCCGAGAACCCGTCGACCGCGCTGGCGGGCAGGTTGGCGCCGGGCAGCGGGCGGCCGGACAGCGCGAGCACGGCTGCGGGCACGGCCGGGGTCGGCAGCTCGCTGAAGATCACCGGGTAGGGCGGGGTCTGCATCAACACTCCGGCGACCTGACCGGCGGGCGTGCTCCACCAGCCGAAGATCGGGGCTTCCGGGCCGTACGAACGCAGGTCGTGCCGCAGCGCCTCGACCATCGTGAGCAGATTCGTGTGCTCGATCGGGCGGGCGCGCAGGAAGCGGCCCGCGGTGGCGTGGAAGGTCTCGACATCCTCGGTCAGTTGCCATGCCATAGCGCGATCATGTCGTCGCTTTGCGTCAGGCGCGACCCCTTAAAGGCCCCACACCTTGGCTATGCGGGCGAGGGACTCCTGACGGGTGGCCGGGTCGTGGACCGTGCCGGCGAGCATCAGTTCCTGCACGCCGGTGCGCGCGACCAGCGCGTCGAGGTCGGCGACCACCTCTTCCGCGGTACCCGCGTACTGGGTGCCGGGGAAGGTCTCGTCGACGCCCATCGCGGCTGCCTGTTCCGGCGAGACGATGGGGCCCAGACGGCCCGTACGCAGGCTCTGGAGCATCACCCGGCTCGGCCCGGCCAGATAGTGGGCCTCCGCCGTGGTCTCGGCCGCGATCACCGAGGCGCTGACCATCGCGTGGGGCTGCGGGAAGCGCGGCGACGGCTGGAACCCGGCCCGGTAGAGCTGGAGAGCGGCGGCCACGTCGGTGCCGGTCGCGAAGTGATACGCGTAACAGAAGGGCAGGCCCAGGGCGGCCGCGACCTGAGCCCCGTACGTGGAGGAACCGAGCATCCAGACCTCGGGGTAGCTCTCGGCCACCGGGGTGGGGCGTAGCCGGGCGGCCGCCCCGACGTCGATCCGGTCGTCGCCGAGGAGCGCGAGCACCGTCCGCAGGTGGTCGGGGAACTGCTCGACGGTCAGATAGGGCGAGACCCCGCGCAGCGCGGCCGCCGTCGCCTGGTCGGTGCCGGGAGCGCGCCCGATGCCCAGATCGATGCGCCCGGGATGCAGCGCCTCGAGCAACGCGAACTGCTCGGCGACCACGAAAGGCATGTGGTTGGGCAGCATCACGCCACCCGATCCCACCCGAATCGTTGCAGTTTGTGCCGCCACCGATGCCATCAAAACGGGCGGCGCGGTCGAGGCGACCGCCGGCATGTTGTGGTGCTCGGCGACCCAGAAGCGCTGGTAGCCGAGCTCGTCGGCGGTGCGTGCGATGTCGATCGTGCCGCGCAGCGCATCGGCACTGGAGTGCCCCTCGCGGACCGTGGCCAGGTCGAGAACGGACAGGGGGACACGGTCGGGCGGCGTCACGACTCGACCCTAGCGCGCAGCTCGCCAGCACAGACGGAGACCATGAGCTACTCAGTCCACACCACCATCGTCGGCCAGCGCCGGCCGTCCCCGGGCCTCGACGGCAAGGGAGCCGCCGCGCGTCCCGCCGAGGGACCGCACATCGGCTTCCGGCCGGACATCGAGGGACTGCGGGCCATCGCGGTGATCCTGGTGGTGCTCAGCCACGCCGGGGTCGACTGGTTCGCCGGCGGGTACGTCGGGGTGGACGTCTTCTTCGTGATCTCGGGCTTCCTGATCACCACGCTGCTGGTCAAGGAGCTGGACCGGACGGGAACGGTCTCGTTGCGGGCCTTCTACGCGCGGCGGGCGATCCGGCTGCTGCCGGTCTCGACCGTGGTGCTGGTGACGACGGTCGTGGGGGCCTGGTTCTGGCTGCCGGCCACCCGGTTCGCGTCGATCTCGAGCGATGCCCTGTTCAGCACCTTCTACGGGATCAACTGGCGGCTCGCGTACGAGGGCACCGACTATCTCAACGCGACCGCGGCGCCCTCGCCGTTGCAGCACCTGTGGTCGCTCGCGGTCGAGGAGCAGTTCTATCTGGTCTGGCCGCTTCTGCTGCTGGCCTTCTGGGCCCGCCGCCGCGTGCTGGTCGCGCTGAGCGTCCTGGTCGTGGTGTCGCTGGCGATCAGCGTGCAGCAGACCGTGACCGCCGCGCCGTGGGCCTACTTCGGATCGCACACGCGCGCTTGGGAACTGGGCATCGGCGCGCTCGTGGCCATCGCCGGGGGCTTTCTGCGGCGTACGCCCAAGGGCGTGGCCGCCCTGCTCACGTGGGGCGGCTTACTGGCTGTGGTCGCGGCCGCCGTCACCTTCGACAAGTCGACGCCGTTCCCCGGCTACGCCGCCCTGCTGCCCGTCCTCGGCACCGCCGCGGTGATCGCCGGCGGCGCCTCCGGCGGCGGCTGGGGTGCGGGCCGCGTGATCGGGACCGGCCCGTTCCGGTTCGTCGGCAAGCTTTCGTACGGCTGGTACCTGTGGCACTGGCCGGTGCTGATGATCTGGCCGCTCGCCCTCGGGCGTGACCCGGGCGTCAAGTCCAACCTGGCCTTCGCCGCGGCCGCGCTCGGGCTGGCCTGGATCACCTACCACCTGGTCGAGAACCCGGTCCGGACGCGGCCGTGGCTGCGCCGCCGGGCCCGGCGGGGAGTGGCCCTGGGGCTGGCCCTGTCGGCCTCGACCGCCGTGCTCGCGCTGATCGCCGGCCAGTTCATCCCGGCCCTGCCGACCGGGCCCGCCGCGCCCGACGTACGGGCCGAGCTGGCCACCGCGTCCGAGCCGCAAGCCCGCCTCACCCAGCTGATCACCGCCTCGCTCGGCCGCACCCGGCTGCCGCGGAACCTCACGCCCCGGCTCGCCGACGCGCTGAGCCAGAGTCCGCGGATCTATTCGGACCAGTGCCACTCGAACTACACCCAGGCGCGGCCGAACCGGCCCTGCGTCTACGGCGACCCCGACGGCGCCCGGACGATGTACCTGATCGGCGACTCGCACGCCGCCCACTGGTTCCCGGCCGTCGAGGCGGCCGCCCGCAACCAAGGCTGGCGGCTGGTGGCGCTGACCAAGGCTGCCTGTCAGCTGCCCCAGGTGCTGACCTGGAACGAAGTGCTCAAGCGGCCCTACACCGAGTGCGTGACCTGGCGGAACCAGGTGGCGCAGCGGATCGTGCGGGACAAGCCCGACCTGATCGTGATGGCCTCCAACGACCTCGACAACGGCGGCCTGATCGGCCCCGGCGGCCGGACCGTGGCCCGCCCGGCCGACCCGCTCTGGGTGCGCGGCTGGCAGCAGACCTGGCACCTGTTCAGCGGCACGCCGATGGTGCTGCTGCAGGACACGCCGCTGCCGAAGGGCAACGCCCCCGAGTGCGCGGCGGTGAACGCGCGCCGGCTCGCGAGGTGCGCCCGCCCGATCGCGCGGGCGATCAGCGAGCGGCCCCGGCGCGACCTGGTCGCGGACGCCGCGCGCGCCTCGGGCCTGCGGGTGATCGACCCGACGCCGTGGCTGTGCGGCCAGGGCAAGTGCCCGGTCATCGTGGGCAACACGCTGGTCTACAAGGACAACAGCCACCTGACCGTCGCCTACGCCCAGGCGATCGCCCCGGTGGTCGAGCGGGCGATCTTCCCCCGCCGCTAGCGGCGCTGCTGGGCGCGGATGACCTGGACGCCGACGGTCACCGAGGCCAGGGCGGCGCCGGGCACGGCCAGCCACACCGGCCACGGGTAGATGTCGGTCTCGACGCTCACCGCGACCAGCGCGTAGACCACCAGGTTGACCACGGCCAGGGCGGCCCAGATGGTCCACAGCACGAGCATCGCGGTGGGCAGCCGGCGGGCGCGGCGACGCTGCTCGGACTCGTGCCGGGAGCGCACCTCGTGCGCGCTCAAGCCCGGACGGGGCAGGTCGGTGAGGAGCATCAGCAGCTCCTGGTAGGTCTTGGACGCGTACGCCCGACCGACCCGCTCGTCGTACTCGTGCAGGGTCAGGCGGCCCTCGTCGAGCGCGGTCTTCAACTGGTCGGCGACCTTCTGCCGATCCGTGTCGGCGGCGCGCATCGTCTCGATGTCAGCCCGGACATCTTTCGCCATCGGACGCTCCTTTACGCACCCCGTCGATCGCGTCAGGCTATCCGAGTCGCACGAGCGCCCGGCAGGGGGAAAACCATGAGATTGCGCCTCGAGAACCTTCTTCAGCACAGGTACGGCGATGTGGTCGAGCGCCACCGGACCGCATACGACCAGAGCGCCGCCGCCGAGCGCGACACGCGCACCAAGGACCACTGGAAGCTGGACGAGCGGGCGGCCTTCCTCGACCGGTTGCGCGCCGCCGACGCCCGAACCCTGCTCGAGGTGGGCTGCGGAACCGGCCAGGACAGCCTCTACTTCCAGCAGGAGGGCCTGGAAGTGCGGGCCGTCGACGTCTCCCCCGCGATGGTCGAGCGCACCCGGGCCAAAGGAATCGAGGCTTCCGTACGGGACGTTCTGGATCTCCGTTTCCCGGAGTCGACCTTCGACGCGGTCTACTCGCTCAACACCCTGCTGCACGTCCCGAACGCGGACCTCGACGCCGCGCTCCGGGCGATCCGCACGGTCCTCGTGCCGGGCGGGCTGTTCTACCTGGGCGTCTACGGCGGCGAGGAAGAGGAGGGCGTGGCCCCCGAGGACGTCCACGTGCCGCCGCGGTTCTTCTCGTTCCGCTCGGACAAGCAGTTGCTGACGTACGCCGAGCGCGCCTTCGAGATCCTCGACTTCCATATCTACGACGCCGGCGCCGACCTGCGTTTCCAGTCGCTGACCTTGGTCAAGGCGCTCTAGCTGTACGTCATGACCGATAACCGGCTCCGGCCCGAGTCCGTAACACCAATAGGGCGATCGACAACGCGACCATGGCACCGGATCCGCCCGACATAACGGGATACGCCGGACTGCCAAGCTGGTGGATCGGATAGCCAATCAGCGGAGACACGAAGGTGAATCCGGCCGACGCCCAGCACGACGGAACCATCACCGGGGCTGCCGTTGCAGCTCGTGTCGAACCCGATCTCAAATCACGTCAACCCGCTCATCGGAGGTCGTCACCCATGCCGTAGCCGTCAACGCCGACGGCTACCCCGGTCGAGTGATCAATGATGACCTTGCTCATTCTCCGATGGTCGGCGGCGGACGGGATGGCGGTGAAGGCAAGCGGGCGCGTTGGGCTTCCCTCCAGATTCCGAAAACCGCTCGCCAGAGACGACCGAGCCCGGCTGGACTCACTGGCTCGCAACGGGATCAGAGATCTGGATGAATTATCTTCAAGTCCGGGAAGTGGTCGGAGATAGCCTGAAAATCTCTGAGGTTGTTGGTAACGATAGGCAGATTGGGCGTGACTGCCAGTGCGCAAGCCGCAGTCCATAAATCATTGGTCCCTCCCTTATGGAGGTGTCCAGATAGTTTTGAATGCATGCGCGCCCATAACTCGACTACCTGAATGGAGTAGGGAACGACCACGAACGCTTTGAGTTGAGTCTGGAGCTGAGTAATTCGTTTTGCTCCCCACTGAAGGCGGTAAAAGTTGGCCAGCAACTCGCCCCAGGTAGCGAAGCTGACAGCCATCTCTCGATTTCGCGTGAGAGCCTTGAACGATTCGCCGTTACTGTGCCCCGTTACCCAATAACTGATGACGTCCGTGTCGACAAGAACCGGCCCAGGCGGGATGTCTTGTGCTCTCATTCGGCGAGTGCCACCAGGAATGCATCGCGCTCGGCGTCGGTAAGGTCGTCGATTGCAAGTTCATCCGGCTGCACGAACCCGGAGGTGTTCTGCTCCGCCCTTAGCGCGTCGAAGCTCAAGGGTTGCCAAAATGAATCAGCGTCGAATTCGAGCTGTACACTACGGACAATCGCACGCAGCTCCACGTTACGGGCCTGAGCCGTCCGCATGTCATAGTGAACGAGCCCCTCGACTCCGGTCTGCGACCGGAGCGCCTCCTGAATTTCGTCTGCGAGGTCCGCGGCAAAGCTGACGGTGACTACTCCGCCGCTGGCTAAGCGGAGCTTCGCGGTATTGCCCTCAAAGTCCGCCTCGAAGAGGACACCGACAAGGGTTTCGTCTCGGGCGGCCGGCGGCCGTTCACTGATTTGCTGCATTCGTGTGCGGACGGCGGCGTCGATCCTTGCGCGACGCGGCTCTCCGGCGACGAACGAGGTGCTATCAATCAGCGTGATCGCTGTGTTGCGATCGCCGATGCCAAGTTCGGAAGCCATTCGAGCCACGGCGGCGGCAAGCTGTGTATCCGTTTCTGGATCATCGCTGGTTATCACATCGAGAAGGCGACTGAAGGCCATAAAACTCAGGTCAGCGACGGGGATCGGAAGTTCCTCATCAGACGGTTCGGCTGAATCGGGAAGTCCGAGAAGCTCGACAAAGCTTCCAGCTTCCACGCCGATGAAGCGGAGCCGCGATGCGCTCTCGATCGCTTGGTTGTGTCGTCCCGTGGTGCCCCGTCGAGGGCGTCCCAGGACGAGGTACGCGGCTCTCGCGATCGCACGTTCGAGTCCGAGGATGATCCGAGCAACGTCGGCGGCCGCAACGCGGCCCGGCTCAGCGTCAGGGCCCTCAAGTTTGGCCCGTATCTCCCTCATGGTCCTAGGCTCCTACACGCGGTGTAGACGGGTCTAGCACTTCCTACGCTCTAACTGCTTCGTGAGCCAGGTTTGAGCGGCTTGAAACGTGCAGGTGCAGGTCCGGAGCGATGTAACTGCGGCGGACCTGCATCTTGACCACGGACGAACGTTATGTCGTCGCGCTGTCAGCCACTTCAGTATCGACCAAGGTGGTCTCATGACAACCTTCCATAGCTAGCTTTGGCTAGTCAATAGCTTGTCATGGGTGATCTACTCCGAACGCCGACCGAGGAGAGCACCGTGCCGCCGCGCTATCGATATGAAGAGATCGCTGATGATCTGCAGAAGCGGATCGAGGCTGGGGAATTTCGGCCAGGATCACGGTTGCCGAGCCGGCGGGAGCTCACGGCGCACTACGACGTGACTACGCCGGTGATCGACCGTGCGATGCAGATCCTGCGGGTCAAGGGGATCACCGAGACTCTTGCCGGCGTCGGCGTGTACGTCCGTGACACGTCCGGTGATTCCTAGAACAACAGTGTCCATGCCGGCAAAGGGGCGACACCCGCTCCACGCGTCGCCCCTTTGCCAGCATGAGCTACACCGGTTCTGCGGCCAGGGCTTCGCGCAGGCGGTCGGTGGCGCGCTCGTCGGCTCGGGCGATCGAGCCGTGGGGCACCGCGGCGACCACGGCGGCCACCGTCAGTACGCCTGCCACGAGGGCGAAGGCCCAGCTCAGGCCGCCCGGCTGGTCGACGATCGCGCCGGCCAGGGCACCGCCGGCGGCGCTGCCGGCCACCGAGACGGTGACGACCCAGGTGTAGGCCTCGTTGAGCATCGCGGGCGGGGACAGGCGGCCGACCAGGTTGGTTTCGACGGTCAGGGCGGGGGCGATCACGGCGCCGCCCAGGACCAGGGCCATGCCCAGCCAGAGGGGGCTGGGCATGAAGGCCAGCACCAGGAAGCTCAGCGCCACGCCGCCGAGCAGCCAGGCGAACTGTCGCGGCAAGGCCATCGCGGGGCGCCGGGTGCCGAACCAGATGCCGCCGAGGGCGCTGCCTACGCCCCAGATTCCGAGCAGTACGCCGCCCAGGCCGTCGCCACCGCCGTGCTGGCTCGCGTAGGCGGGGACGATGACGCCGGCCGCGCCGAAGCCGATGCCCAACGCGATGACGCAGACCAGCAGGGCCGGGAAGCCGGAGACCTTCAGCGGGCCGAGGCCGCGGGCCTCCATGGTGTGGGCGTGCCGGTGGTGGCGCCGCATGACCGGCAGCCGTGAGATCACCAGGGTGCCGATCAGGGTCGCCGCCGCGGCTCCCACCAGGGCGGCGGCGGGGCTGGCGACCACGACGAAGCCGGCCACCAGGATGGGGCCGAGCACGAAGACCAGTTCGAACAGCGAGGTCTCGGCGGCGATGGCGGCGCCGCGCAGGTGGTGCTGACCGCTGCCGGGCTCGGTCATGTCTGTCCACGCGCGACGGATCGCGGCGCTCAGGGGCGGGTAGGTGGCGCCGGCTACGGCGGCGGCCACGAAGATCGCGGACTGCGCGCTGATCAGCACCAGGGCGATGAGGGCGAGCGGGTGCAGCACAGCGGTGATGACGAGGATCGGTGCGGGGCCGATGCGGTCGGCCAGCCGGCCCGCGACCGGGCTGATCGCCGCGCCCGCGAGGGCGTAGAGGCCGCCGGCCAGGCCGGCCACGGCGTAACTGCCGGTGGCCTGCTCGACCAGCAACAGCAGCGCGAGCGGGGTCATGCCGATGCCGAGACGGGCCAAGATCCCGACGCTCAGAAGAACCCGTCCGCCCGGCAGATGCCAAACGCCCAGGTACTGACGCAGCGCGGTCACTTCACACTCTCCTCGGTAATGAGTCAACAGGCCTTCGGACCTTAACGCCGGGGCCGCGCGCAACACATCCGGAATACGGGGGGTGGTGTTCGGAAACACAGAGAGGGGCCGCCCTGTCGGACGGCCCCTCTCGGACGGAAGGTCAGCGGACGTACTGGATGGCGCCGGCCTGCTCGCGCAGGCGGGCGACGCGCTGCTCCATCGGCGGGTGGGTCGAGAACAGCTTCGAGATGCCGCCGGCCCGGAACGGGTTGGCGATCATCAGGTGCGCCGCGCTGGTCAGCTGGTTGTCGGCCGGCAGAGGCAGACGCTGGGCACCGTACTGAATCTTCTCGAGAGCACTGGCGAGAGCCAGCGGGTCACCGGTCAGCGTCGCGCCGTCGGCGTCCGCCTGGAACTCGCGGTTGCGGCTGATGGCCAGCTGGATGATGGTCGCGGCCAGCGGGCCGAGGATCAGCATCAGCAGCAGTGCCGCCGGGTTCGGGCTGTCGTCGTCGTCGGAACCACCGAGCGGCAGGAAGATCGCCAGGTGGGCCAGGCTGGTGACGATGCCGGCCAGGGCGCCGGCCACGCTCGAGATCAGGATGTCGCGGTTGTAGACGTGCGACAGCTCGTGCCCGATCACGGCGCGCAACTCACGCTGGCTGAGCAACTGGGTGATGCCGGTGGTCACGGCGACCGCCGCGTGCTCCGGGTTGCGGCCGGTCGCGAACGCGTTCGGCTGCATCGTCGGCGAGACGTACAGACGCGGCATCGGCTGCCCCGCACTGGTCGCCAGCTCGCGCACCGTCTGATGGAGCCAGGGCGCCTCGGCCTCGCTGACCGGCCGCGCGCGCATCGCCCGCAGAGCCAGCTTGTCCGAGAAGAAATAGGAGCCGGCGTTCATGGCCAGCGAGAGGAAAACCGCGAACACGAGACCGCCACTGCCGCCGAGCCAATAGCCGGCGCCCAGGATGATGGCCGTCAGCAGACCCAGCAGAGCGGCCGTTTTGAGACCGTTGTGATGGCTGTGCAACAGGAACTCCTTCGATCTGCGGCCCGGTAGGGCCACACATCCATGGAACGCCGCCGGCCTGCGGTTTCATCCGGGCTGCGCTGTGAGTTCGCTGTACGCGATCAGATGGTTACGTGCGATGTGGACAACGGCTCTAGGTGAGCGCGTTGAACAGGAGTTGCGGAGCGAAGCCGAGGGCGACGGCGGCGGCCGCTGCGGTGATCAGGGCCGCGGCCACCGGGCGGGTCACCGGCAGGCGCGGGTGCAGGGCCGCTTCCAGCAGGTCGGGGTCGGCCACGGAAACGCCCACCCTGGGTGGGGCGACGTAGAGCAGAGCTCCTACCCGTACGTAGTAGGCCAGGGCGATCACCGCGTTGAGGGCCACCGCCACGGCCAGCCAGGTCTGGTCGTTCTCGATCAGGGCGTCGACCACAGTGACCTTGGCGAAGAGGCCGGCCAGGCCGGGTGGCAGTCCGGCCAGACCGGCCAGGGCCAGCACCAGGGCCGCGCCCAGCCACGGGGAACGACGGCCGGCTCCGCGGTAGGCCGCGATCTCGCCGCCGTCGGCGCCGGGCGGGCGCAGCGCCGCGACCACGCCGAAGGCGATGAACTCGAGGACCACGAAGAAGACGGTGTACGCGGCCGCTGCCTCCAGGCCGTCGGCGCCCAGCGCCAAGGGGGCCAGGATGTATCCCGCCTGGGCGATCGACGACCAGGCCAGCAGGCGGACCATGCGGGTCTGGCGCAGGGCCACCAGGTTGCCGACGGTCATGGTCAGCAGGGCCAGGAAGGCGGTCAGGGCGGCCGCGTCGAGGCGGCTGACGATCGCGGCCAGGGCCAGGACGCCGCCCAGCTTGGAGGCGGTGGAGAGGTAGGCGGCGACCGGCAGCGGCGAACCCTCGTAGGTGGGCGGGGCCCAGGCGTGCAGGGGCACGGCCGCGACCTTGAAGGCCAGGCCGATGACCAGCAGGGCCACGCCGGCCGTGGCCACGGGGGCGGTCACACCGGCGCCCTCGATCAGGCGGTCGAAGTGCAGGGCTCCGGTGGCGGCGTAGTTCAGGGCCGCGCCCAGCAGGGCGATGGCCGTGGAGACGACGCTGATCAGGAAGAACGTGACCGAGGCGGAGGCGCCCGACGTCGTGACGCGTTCGCCGGGGGCGAAGCGGCGCAGGCCCACCAGCAGATAGAGCGGCAGGGTCAGCGTCTCCAGGCCGACGATCAGGGTGATCAGATCTCCGGCGTACGCGACCACGACGCCACCGGTCATCGAGGCGGCCAGCAGGAAGCAGAACTCGCCGACCGGCGCCGTGCCCAGGCGCAGCGACGGGGCCGAAAGGGCCAGCACCCCGACGGTGAGCAGGGCGAACACGACGGCCGAGGTGGCTGCCAGCGGGGTCGGCGCCCACGAGCAGGCGCTGCCGTTCGGATCGCAGAACGTGCCCGCCCGGGCGCCGGTGACGATCGCGGCGACCACGGTGGCCAGGCCGCCCGCGGTCAGGGCGCCGACGATGGCGGCGCGGCGGGCGATCAGCAGGTCGGCCAGCAGCACCAGCACGGCGGTGCCGGCCGCGGCGTACAGCGGCAGCAGCGAGATGTGGTCCACGGTCTGGGCCCTCATCGGAGCGCCTCCGTCAAGGCTCGTACGGGAGCGCTCGTCGCGGCCAGCACCAGGCCGGGCGCCACGCCCACGGCGAGCGTGAGGATCACGAGGGGTGACCAGGCCAGCCACTCCGCGCGGGTGACGGCGTACGGCTCCGCCACCGCCACCGCCGGGCCGTGCGTGACCTTGCGGAGCAGACGCAGGAAGTATGCCGCCGTCAGCGCGCCGCCGATCGCGGCCAACACGGCCAGCGTCACCCACAGGCCGCCGCCGCGCTGCACGGCCGCGACCACAGCGAACGCCTCGCCCCAGAAGCCGGCCAGGCCCGGCAGGCCCAGCGACGCGATGGCGGCGAAGCCGAGCAGGCCGGCCAGCCGCGGTGCGGTCTCGCGCAGGCCGCCGAGCTCGGCCAGTTCACCGGTGTGCGCCCTGTCCTTGATCGCGCCGGCCAGGAAGAACAGCAGGCCGGTGATCAGCCCGTGTGCCACGTTGCCGAGCAGCGCCGCCTGCAGGCCGGTCGCGTTGAGCGCGGCGATGCCCAGCAGCACGAAGCCCATGTGGCCGACGCTCGAGTAGGCGATCAGGCGCTTGAGCTCGGTCTGGCGCAGGCAGATCAGCGCACCGGCCAGGATCGCGGCCACGGCCAGGATGCCGAGCAGCGGCGCGGCCCACTCGGCGCCCAGCGGGGCGACGCCGACACCGACCCGGATCAGGCCGTACGTGCCCATCTTGAGCAGCACGCCGGCCAGGATCACCGAGCCGACCGTGGGGGCCTGGGTGTGGGCGTCGGGCAGCCAGGTGTGCAGCGGCCACAGCGGGGCCTTCACGGCGAACGCGAGGGCGAGCAGGGCGAACGCGGCGTACTGCGTCGAACGGCTGAGATCGGCGCCACCGGTGAGCCGGGCCAGGTCCCCGGTGCCGGCCGCGACGGTGACGGTGATGACGCCGAGCAGCAGCAACACCGAGCCGAACAGCGTGTAGAGCACGAACTTGCGCGCGGCCCGGCGTCTGTCCTCGCCGCCCCAGCCCGCGATCACCGCGTACATGGGCAGCAGCACGACCTCGAAGAACAGGAAGAACAGGAGCAGGTCGAGGGCCAGGAAGGTGCCGAGAATGCCGGCCTCGAGGACCAGCAGCAGGGCGACCAGCGTACGACCGGAGCCGCCGGCCGGGACCCGCCACATCGTGTACGCGCAGCAGAGCACCGTGAGCAGGCCGGTCAGCGCGACCAGGGGGTACGAGACGCCGTCGACGCCCAGGTGGAAGTCGAGGCGCAGCGCGGGGACCCAGGAGACGTCCAATTCGGCCCACGGCCGTACGGCGAGAGGGGTGGCCGAATAGGCCGGCCAGGCGTCGTCGCGGGCGAACGCCAGCAGCGCGATCGGGATCAGGGTGACCGCGGCGAAGATCGTGCCGGTGAGGCGGGCCGCGCGGTCGAGGCGTGCCGGGAGCAGCGCGAGCACACCCGCGCCGGCAGCCGGGACGAGCAGGACGGCGAGCAGGGCCACGGTCATGCGGCAGCTCCGAACAGAACGGCTACAGCGCCGAGGAGCAGGGCGCCGGCGAGGACGGCTGCCGCCGCGGCGGGCAGCGGAAGGCGGTGGGCGTAGGCGAGCGCGGCGCCGACGCGGGCGGTGGTGGTGCCGGTGCCCTCGACGGCGGCGTCCACCACCCGCGTGTCGACTGTGATGACCGCACGAGCGAGCGCCCTGACGGGTCGTACGAGAAAACGATTTTGAATGTCATCGAGGCGGAAACCGGCCGCCAGCAGGGGGCGGGCGCGGCCCAGGGCCATCGCGGGATCGACGCCGGGCACCGCGCGCCACAGCCACCAGGCGGCCGTCGCACCGGCCGCGAGCAGGATCAACGGCAGGACGACGGCCACGCTGAGGTGGGGTTCGTCCAGTTCCAGGGCCGTACGGAAGCCGGGGGCGTACGCGGCCAGGCCGAGCAGCACCGAAGGGATCGCCAGCAGCAGGATCGGCCATCGCATCGCGCCCGGCGGATCGTGCGGGGTCGCGGGCCGGGTGTAGCGGGCGTCGTCGAAGCCGACCTCCCAGTCCGGACCGTCGGCGCCATGCGCGCGGGAGCTGCCGAGGAACCCCCAGAGCAGCAGGCGGGTCGCGTACCAGGCGGTGATCGCGACGGCGAAGAGCGCGGCGATCCAGACCACCCAGCCGACCCAGACCGGCGCTGTCTCGCCGCCCTCGGTGGCGTGCGCAGCCGCGGTCAGCACGTTCTCCTTCGACCAGAAGCCGGCCAGCGGCGGGAGGCCGGCCAGCGCGCCCAGCCCGGCGACGAACGCCCAGAACGTGACCGGCATGTGCTCGCGCAGGCCGCCCATGCGCGAGAGGTAGTTGGTGCCGACCGCGTGGATGACCGCACCGGCCGCGAGGAAGAGCAGAGCCTTGAACGCCGCGTGCGTCAGCAGGTGGAACAGGGCGGCGGCAGGCGAGCCGACGGCGAGGGCGCCAGTCATGTACCCGATCTGACTGACCGTCGACCAGGCGAGAACACGCTTCAGGTCGTCCTGGGCCATCGCGCTGAACGCGCCGAGCAGGATCGTGATCGCGGCCATCACGCCGAGCACGGCCAGGGCGGCCGGGGACTGCTCGAAGAGCGGGTACAGGCGGAATACCACGTAGACGCCGGCCGCCACCATCGTGGCCGCGTGGATCAGGGCCGAGATCGGGGTGGGGCCGGCCATCGCGTCGGGCAGCCACGTGTGCAGGGGGAACTGGGCGCTCTTGCCGGCCACCCCGGCCAGGATCAGCAGCAGCGCGGCGGTGTGCGGCGGCTGGGCCAGGACGTCGGCCAGGCGGCTGCTGCCGGCGTCGACGATCAGGAAGGCCACGCCGAGCAGGAAACCGATGTCGCCGACGCGGGTGACCAGGAACGCCTTCACGGCCGCGGCGGGCGCCTCGGGCAGGCGGCGGTCGTGGCCGATGAGCAGGTAGGAGCAGGCGCCCATGATCTCCCAGCCGACGACCACGCCGATCAGGTCGCCGCTGGTCACCACCAGGAGCATGGCTCCGGTGAACAGGCTGATCTGCGCTGCGTACGGGGCGTAGCGCGGATCGTCGTGCAGGTAGGCCACCGAGTAGATCTGCACGAACAGAGCCACCGTGGCCACGGCCAGAGCGACGTAGAGGGCGGCGTGCCCGATCGAGATGCCGAGCGTGAGGTCGATGTCGCCGAGGCTGACCCAGTGTGCCGACAGCTCGACCGGCTTGGTCGCGAAGAGTAGAACGCCGAGAGTCACGAGCAGTGAGACGGCGGCGCCGGCGATACCGAGGGTCGCGGCGGGGCGGCGACGCTGTGTGTCGTCGCCGGGCGGCAGGAGCAGACCGGCCAGACCCAGAAGCAGCGGTACGGCGGGAATCAGGACGGCGGCGTTCACCCGGTCACCCGCTCGTGGTCGTGCTCGTGCAGCGCCACGTCGTCGAGCACCACGTCCCGGCGCAGGCGGTAGTACTGGAGGATGATCGCCAGGCCGACGCCGACCTCGGCCGCGGCCAGCACGATGATGAAGAGCGCGAAGATCGCGCCGGCCCTCGGCTCGGGGACCGGGTAGGCCCAGGCCTCGGGCTGGACGCCGGCGAGCGCGGACTTGATGGTGGCGTCGGCGGCGACCAGGATCAGGTTGACCGCGTTGAGCATGAGCTCGACGGCCATCAGGACGAGGATGGCGTTCCGCCGGCGCAGGACGCCGTAGACGCCGAGCGCGAAGAGCAGACCGGCGATGACGTACGGGATGACCGCGTGCATCAGGTCTCCTCGTCGTCCTGGGCGGGGGGCTTCGGCAGCGCCCTCGGCGACGGGCCGGGCAGGGCCCGGTCGTTGCCGCGCGGTAGCGCCCGGTCGCTGGCCGGTGGCAGCGCGCGGGTGGGGTTCTCGTGGCTGGTGCCCTCGATGACCCGCGGCCGGCCCTCTTCGGATATCTCCGGATTTCCCGGTGGGCCGCCCAGGGTGGGGCCGGCCTCGCGCGCGCGGAAGACGACGTCGTGGGCCTGCTCACGGAGGACGTCCTCGCGGGTCTTCACGCCGGCGGTCTCGGTCGGCGGGGCGCCGGCGGTCTCGGCCGCGCGCTGAGCCCGGAGCCGATCCTGCGCGGCGGCCTGGCGGGCGGCGATGCGCTCGAGCCGGGCCTTCACCTCGTCCGATTCGTCGACCGGGCCCGGCGGGGGCACGTCCGCGTCAGCCGGGGCGTTCGGGTCGGGACGGGCCCCGATGTCCGGGCGGGAGAGGACGATCGCGCCGACCAGGGCGGCCAGCAGCAGGATCGACAGCACCTCGAACGGCAGCACCCAGGCGCCGAAGATCTGCTCGCCGACGCGGCGGCCGGTGCCGGTCGGGGGCAGTTCGAACTCCGTCCAGCGGAACGCGTCGATCAGCAGGACGGTCAGGCCGAGCCCCACGCCGCCGCCGACCAGGGCGGCCGGCAGTGCGGGACGGTCGAGATCCGGGGACGGGCCGATCGGGGCCCGGGTCAGCATGACGGCGAACAGCAGCAGCACGACCACCGCGCCGACGTAGACCAGGATCTGCACCCAGGCGACCAGCTCGGCGCCCAGCACGAGGTAGAGGCCGGCGGTCGCGCCCAGGCTGACCACCAGATAGAAGCCGGCGCGGACCAGGTGCGCGCTGGTGACGACGAAGACGGCGGAACCGACCGCGATCGCGCCGAGAGCCAGCATCAGCGCGTCCGCTACGGTCACCGGCCCGTCTCCGGTTCGTCCTTCTCGACCGGCGCTGCCTTTTCAACCGGCGCTGCCTTTTCAACCGGCTCGGCTGCGGCTTGGGCGGCGGGGCGGCGTACGGGAGGCCTTGCTGTCTTGGCGGCCGTGGCCGCACCCGGACCGGCTGCCTTGCGTGCCGCCGTGGCCTCCTCCTTCGAGGGCTCACCGAGCACGTCGTGAGCCGGCGGCGGAGGCACGGTGCGCATCCACTCCCCCAGCCTGTCCTTGTCGTGCAGCAGGTCGAGGACGTCGGTCTCGGCGTACTCGAACTCGGGCGTCCAGTGCAGCGCGTCGAACGGGCAGACCTCGATGCAGATGCCGCAGTACATGCAGAGCGAGAAGTCGATGTCGAACCGGTCGAGCACATTGCGCTGCCGCGACCGCGCCGCGCCGGGGACGACGACTTCTTCCTTGTGCGAGTCGATGTAGATGCACCAGTCCGGGCACTCGCGGGCGCACAGCATGCAGACCGTGCAGTTCTCCTCGGAGAGGGCGATGACCCCACGGCTGCGCGGCGGCAACTCGGGTTCGACATCCGGGTACTGCTGGGTGGTCGACCGCTGCGTCATCGTCTTGAGCGTGACGGCGAGCCCTTGCACCAGCCCCTTGCCGGGCATGCCGCGCTCCCCGTCGTCACTCACAAACGCATATCCTGCCCCGTCACCCCATTTGATGCGAGCACACCCCCGTCAGATCTTCCGGTAGGTTTTCCGCGAGGGGGACCGATGAGCGCTGTCAGAAACGACTGGACCGCCGACGAACTCGACGCTTTCCCCGAGGACCATGTCCGGCGCGAGGTTCTCGACGGTGTCTTCCGGACGAGCCGCTCCCTCCCGAGCAGCCATCAAGCCCTCACCGCGCTTCTGGCCGTCGAACTCACCCGAAGCTGCCCCGAGCACCTGCTCGTGACCCATGCGAACGAACTCGTGCTGAGCCCTCGGCGCCGGATAACCTCCGACGTTCTGGCTGTGAACTTCTCGGCGGCCCAGCCCGACACCAACAAGTTCCACCCGGCCGACACAGCCCTCGTCGTCGAAGTCGTCTCGGACGGCTCGGAACACATCGACTCGGTCATCAAGCCTGCTTACTGCGCCGAGGCAGGGATCCCGTTCTACTGGCTGGTTGAGACCAAGGACGGGATCACCGTGAGCGTGTACGAGCTAAACAGGGACGAGAAGATCTACGAGCCGCTGGAGACGTTCAGCGGCGACGACACGATCGTCCTCGACCGTCCGTGGCGGATCGAGATCCCGCTCAGCAGCGTCCGGCCGCGCAACCTGTGACGGACCCGGTCACGCTGCTCACGTGATCACCTTGACGGCCGCCGTCAGCACGAGCTGCCCCAGCGCCACCGGCACCAGGACCAGCCAGCAGAGCCTTTGCAGCTGGTCCTCGCGCAGCCGGGGGTAGCTCACGCGGAACCAGATGATCACGAACGAGACGGCGAAGATCTTGACCAGCGTCCACAGCCAGCCGAGCTGGTCGGCGAACGGGCCGTGCCAGCCGCCCAGGAACAGCACGGTGGTCAGGGCGGCGATGACGACGATGCCCACGTACTCGGCGAGCAGGAAGAACGCGAACCGCAGCCCGGTGTACTCGGTCATGTAGCCGAAGACCAGCTCGGAGTCGGCGATCGGCATGTCGAACGGCGGGCGGCGGATCTCGGCCAGCCCGGCGATGAAGAAGACGATCGCGGCCGGGGCCTGCCAGAGCAGCCACCACGGGCGCCAGGCCTCGACGATGCCGGGCAGGCTCAGCGTCCCCGCCGCCATGGCGACACTGGCCGCGGCGAGCACGAGCGGAAGCTCGTACCCCAGCAGCTGAGCCGCCCCGCGCAGGCCGCCGAGCAGGCTGTACTTGTTGGCTGAGGCCCAGGCCGACATGAGCACGGCCAGCACGCCCACGCCGAGCACGGCCAGCACGAAGAAGAGCCCGACGTCGAGCGCCTGGGCGACGAGACCGTTCGGGCCGAGCGGAATGACCAGCAGAACCAGCAGGTACGGGAAGAGGGCGACGATCGGGGCCAGCCGGAAGACCCGCCGGTCGGCCTCCCCGGGCGCGACGTCCTCCTTCTGGACGAACTTCACCCCGTCGGCGACGAGCTGTGCCCAGCCGTGGAAGGCCCCCGCGTACATCGGGCCGAGCCGCCCCTGCATGTGGGCCATCACCTTGTGTTCGGCCTGCCCCACCACCAGCGGCAGCACCAGGAAGGCGGCCACCACGGCGACCACCCGCACGATGAGATCGAGCCAGACCGGCATCAGGCGTTGTCCCCGTCCTCTTCCGGCGGTGGAGTGGGCGTGCGCGGAGTCACGGGGCGTCGCGGGCGGGCCGGAGCGGGTGGCGCCTGCCCGGCCTTGGGGCCCCACTCGTTCGGGTCGGGGACGCCGGGTGGGCGCATGGGAGCGCGCTTCGCCGTGCCGGCCTCGGACTCGCCGGGCTCCTTGGCGCCGGGCCAGGCCTTGGCCACCCGGGAGGCGAGCACGAACTCCTTACGCAGCGGGTGGCCCTCGAACCCGGGTGGCAGCAGCAGCGGCCGCAGGTCGGGGTGGCGGGCGAACGTGATGCCGAACATCTCGTACGTCTCGCGCTCGTGCCACGCGGCCCCGGGAAACAGCTCGATCAC
This sequence comes from Paractinoplanes hotanensis, assembly GCF_023717965.1. Classification (NCBI taxonomy): domain Bacteria; kingdom Bacillati; phylum Actinomycetota; class Actinomycetes; order Micromonosporales; family Micromonosporaceae; genus Paractinoplanes; species Paractinoplanes hotanensis. The sequence goes on from NZ_JAMQOL010000044.1 coordinate 100,171, forward strand.
CGACTCGATCACCGGGTTGTCGCGGGGAACGAGCGTGCGCAGCAGCAGGGCGTGCCGGCGCCGCGTGGAGTAGAGGTGTGCGACCACCCGGAAGCCCTCGTCGAGCTCGTCGACGGCCGAGAGCCAGTCGAAGTAGTCGCAGCCGAGAGCGCCGTTGTGCTTGGCCGTCCCCACGGTTTCCCACCATCGGGCGACCGGGACGTCGACCACCGCACGCTCGTGCCCGGGGCCGCCACCGGAGAGGCCGGCGACGATCTCGCCCGGCGGCGCGTCCGGGGAGTCGTCCGTCAGCAACGCCACCAGGCGCTCACCGACCTCTTCAGGCGTCATGGGCTCATCCTATGATCCGACCGGCCGCCCGCAGTCCCCGCTGCGGGGTGTGGGATCAGAGACCGGGCAGGCGGCCGTTGCGGAAGACGTCGACGAAGTCCTGGTGGTCCTCGCGGGCCTGGTCGCCGTAGCGGTGGGCGAACTCGACCAGGTGCCGCACGAAGCCGGGCTCGTCCTTGTCGATTTCGGCCACGATCGCCTCCTCGGTCGAGAAATCGACCAGGTCGTGGCTGGACTCGTCGTCGGCCACCGAGTGCATGCGGGCCACGGCCCGGCCCAGGTCGTTGATGACCCCGCGCAGCTCGTCGGGCTCGTTGACATCGGACCAGTCGAGGTCGGCCGCGTACGGGGAGACCTCGGCGACCAGCTGGCCGACACCCTCGAGAGTGGTGTAGCCGACCCACGGATCGGCGTGCGCCTGCAACGCGTGCTGCGACTCGGCGGTGCGGTGGCCCTGGTGCTTGAAGTACGACCGCACCCGGTCGTCGTCGACCCAGCGCGCGACCGCCGGCACCTGGGCCTGCTTCATGTAGATGACGACGTCGTTCTCGAGCGCCTGGGTGTGTCCCTCGAGCAGCAGGTTGTAGGACGGCAGGCCGGCCGAGCCGATGCCGACACCCTTGCGCAGCTTGATGTCCTTGATGTTGGTCGCCACCGGACGACCAGCGGCGGGCAGCGTCTCGAGATAGCGGTCGAAGGCCTCGCGCACCGCGGCGCCGGTCGTCTCGTCGACCTCGAACACGCCGTCGGCCAGGGCGAAGCGGCGCTCGTAGTCGTCGATCGTGGTCTGCGCGTCGAGCAGGTCGATGCGGGTGTTGAGCCGCGCCTGCTGGAGCACGCGGCGCAGCACGCCGGCCGCGGTGCCGAGGGTGATCGAGCCGATCGCGTCGTCGCCGCCGCGCGCGATGGCCCGCAGCTCGGTCAGGTAGGACTGGGCGAAGCCGGTGACCAGCTGCGAGATGTCGTCGTCGGAGAGGGCTTTCTGGTAGCCGATCAGCGCCAGGCTCGCCGAGAACCGCTTGAGATCCCACGAGAACGGCCCGACGTACGCCTCGTCGAAGTCGTTGACGTTGAACACGAGCTGGCCCGACGAGTTCATGTAGGTGCCGAAGTTCTCGGCGTGCAGGTCGCCGTGGATCCACACCCGGCTGGTCCGCTCGTCGAGGAAGCTCGAGTCCGCGTACGCGCCGGTGAGGTCGGCATAGAAGAGCGAGGCGCTGCCCCGGTAGAAGGCGAAGGGCGACGCGGCCATCTTGCGGAACTTGCGCCGGAAGGCGGCCGGATCGACGGCGATCAACTCGCCGAACTCCCTGGTCAGAACGTCGATGATGAAGTCGGCCCGCGACTGATCGCTCATAGTGCGGAGATTAGTCCCCACTTGCCGCCGGCGGGGCCACCATCGGGGCGGGCGGAGCAACCAACGGGGAGGTCAGCGCCGCCGCATCGCGGCCGGCACCAGCCGTTCGGCCCGCGGCAAGTGGGTCAGGCCGGGACACTCCGCCCGGACCGGACTGCTCGGCGGCGATCTTCTCTTGCAGGCGCAGGATGCCGTGCAGCAGCGCCTCGGGCCGCGGCGGGCAGCCCGGCACATAGACGTCGACCGGGATGATCTGGTCGACGCCCTTGGTCACCGAGTAGGAATCCCAGTAGGGGCCGCCGCAGTTCGCGCAGGAGCCGAACGAGATGACGTATTTCGGCTCGGGCATCTGGTCGTAGAGCCGCTTGATGGCGGGGGCCATCTTGTCGGTGACCGTGCCCGACACGACCATGAGGTCGGCCTGGCGCGGACCGTGCGCGAACGGGATGACCCCCATGCGCATGAAGTCGTGCCGGCTCATGCTGGACGCGATGAACTCGATCGCGCAGCACGCCAGCCCGAAGTTGAACACCCAGAGGGAGTAGCGCCGGCCCCAGTTCAGCACGAACTTGATGGGTTCCCCGAGCACTCCTGGCAGACCGGCCACGACGTCAACCTACTCCGCGGCCGCGGGCGGTGTGGTTGCGGAGCGCTGCCGGTGCAGCGGATGCCCGAAGAACGGGCTGCCCGAGGCGGGCGGAGGCTCGGCCGGCGGGCTGCCCGGCACAGGCGGCGCCGGGCGTTGCAGCAGGCTGAGGAAGCCGGTGAGCAGCGCCTCGCGCAGGGCGGGCGGGGCGACGTTGAGCAGCGAGTTGACCGCGGCCATGCGGGTGAAGTCGCCGGCGCCGAGCCCCAGGCCCTCGGCCAGGCCGCCGATCAGCTCGGGGGTGACCGTCTCGGGGGTGAGCACGGCCGCCGCTTCGAGCAGCTGCGCCGGGATGTCGGCCGGGCCGGAGGCCTGTGCCGCCGCCACCGCGGCGGCCAGGTCGGGGCCGAACTCGGCGGCGGTGGCGGCCACCGAGGCGGTCACCGTCAGGTGGATGGTGGCGGGCATCTTCTCGTAGGCCATCTGAGGCTGGGTGTGCCAGCCGCGGGCGGCCAGCTCGTCGGCCAGCACGAAGAGGTCGACACCCTCGGCGGCCAGGCAGACGACGCTGGTCTCGGGCGGGGCGAACAACCGCACGCCCTCAGTGGTGCGCACAGCCTCGGCCAGGACGGACACGGCCTCGCGGGTGCGGGCGGCGAGCTCGAGGTAACCCGCGTCGCCGATGTGTCGGAGGGTGGCCACGGCCGCGGCGATCGGACCGCCGGAGCGGGTGGAGGAGATGACCGGATTGATCATGGTGTAGCCGGGCCAGCCGGCGTACGCGAAGTACTGCGGCAGGCGCAACGCCTCGTCGCGGTGCAGCAGGATCGAGACGCCCTTGGGCGCGTACGCGTATTTGTGCAGGTCGACCGAGATGCTGGTGACCCCGGGGACGGCGAAGTCGAAGGGCGGCAGGTCGGCGCCGAGGCGGCGCAGATAGGGCAGCACCCAGCCGCCGAAGCAGGCGTCGACGTGGAAGCGCACGCCCCGCTCGGCCGCGGCCGCCGCGATCCCGGCGATCGGGTCGACCACGCCGTGGGCATAGGAGGGCGCGGACGCCGCCACCAGCACGGTGTCGGGGCTGATGGCCGCGGCCATCGCCCCCGGGTCGGCCCGCAGATCGTCGCCGACCGGAACCACGTCGAGCGCGACGCGTAGATAGTGGGCGGCCTTCGCGAACGCGGCGTGCGCGGTCGAGGGGATCACGAGGCGCGGTGTCGCGAGATCGGGCCGGGAGTCGCGGGCCGCCTTCACCGCGAGGATCAGCGACTCGGTGCCGCCGCTGGTGACGCTGCCGACCGTGTGCTCGTCGCCGCCGAGCAGCCGGGCCGCGGCGCCGACCAGGGCGTTTTCCATCGCCAGGAGCGACGGGAAGGCCGTCGGGTCGAGGCCGTTGACGTGGGCGGAGATGGCGTGGGCGGCGCGGGCCAGATCGTCGAGACCGTCGAGTGCGGGGTCGTAGACGTAGGCGAACAACCGGCCGCCGTGGGTGGGCAGGTCGGCGACTCGCAGCCCCCGCAGCTCGGCAAGGATCTGGTCACTCGGAACGCCCTCTGCGGGCAGCGCCTCGAACATGGCGAGAACGCTAGCTGACGCGGGCGGAGGGGATAAGCGTCTTCGGTCGGTGCTGGGCCCCGACGAAGGTACTGGGTCGCGCCCGGCTCGGGCGGTACCGAAGACGCTATCGGGAGACGTCCCGGTAGGCGCGTAATAGAACGACCGCGAAGCCGACCAGCACGGCCGGCAACACGGTGAAGCCGAGCAGCACGCCGAGCCGTGCGGTGTCGTCCTGCGGGGCGGCCTCGCCGCTCGACGACGAGACGTATCCGAAGACTTGGAGCACCAATGCGAACAGCCCCGGCCCGAGCGCGAGCCCCAGGGTCTCCCCCGCCGTCCACAACCCGGTGAAGACGCCGGCCTGGCGGCGGCCCGTGCGCTCGGTGTCGTAGGCGATGCAGTCGGGCAGCATCGCCATCGCGAAGACCTGCTGCCCCGCGTAACCGACGCCGACCACAGCCACCAGCAGATAGACGGCCAGGGCGGGCAGCGCCGGCGCGGCCAGCAGCGCGAAGGCGCCGGCGGCGAAGAGCAACGAGCCGGCGGCCAGCGAGCCGGGCTTGCCGATGCGTCCGCCGACCCGGCTCCACAACGGCATGACCAGCAGGGCCGGCCCCACGAAGGCCGCGAAGAGGAAGGTGGCGCCCGACTCCCGTCCGACGACGTGGTCGGCGAAGTACTGCACGCCGGCGAGCATCGTGCCGATGCCGATGGCCTGAATGATCCAGAGGAGCAGCAATGCCCGGAAGGGACCGTTGGCCATCGCGATCCGGATCTGCGTCCGCAGGTCGGGCTCCACCGCCTCGACCGAGCGCGAGTCGGCCGTGCGCGTGCCGAAGTAGACGCCGAGCGTGCCCACGACGATGAGCGCGCCGACGAAGACGCCGGACCATCGGTGGCCCGCCAGGCCGCCGCCGGTCTGCTCGACGACGAGCGGGGCGAGGGCGCCCGAGATGAGGATGGCCAACGCCAGCACGGCGACCCGCCAGGTCATCAGCCGCGTGCGCTCGGCGTATCCGTCGGTCAGCTCGGCCGGCATCGCCACATAGGGCACCTGGAAGAACGCGTACGCGGTGGCGGCGGCGAGGAAGGCGAGGGCGACGTACGCGCCGGCGCCGGCCCCGCTGCCCACCGGCCCGGCGAAGATCGCGGCGAAGAGCACCGCGAGCAGCAGACCCGCGACGAGAAGGAAGGGCCGTCGATCGCCACGGCGGTCCGAGATCCGGCCCGCGATCGGGTTGACCAGCACGTCCCACGCTTTCGGCAGCAGTACGAGCAGACCCGCCACGCCAGCCGCCACACCTAACGTATCGGTCAGATAGGGCAGCAGGAGCAATCCCGGCACGGTGCCGAAGGCCCCCGTGACCAGCGAACCCAGCGAATATCCCGCCAAAACACGACGTGGCAGGGCGGCCGCCGCCTGTACACCGGGAGTGGGATCAGCGGTCGTCATGACCGCGGATGGTAACCATGATCATGCGATGACGCCTACGCTTCGCCAGATGAAAAAGGTTGCGGCCGGGGTCGCGGCGAGCCACCCGGCCACGGCCGAGGCGGGGCTGCGGGTTCTGCGGGACGGGGGCACGGCGGCCGACGCGGCCGTGGCGGCGGTGCTGGCCTGCTGCGCCAGCGAGACGATCTACACCGGACTGGGCGGCGGCGGGTTCGCGACGTACTTCGACGCGAGCACCGGCCGGGCCACCTGCCTCGACTTCTTCGTCTCGGTGCCGGGCACCGACGGTGACCGGCAGGCAGGTCCCATGGTCGCCATCGATGTGTTCTTCGGCGGCATGCCGCAGGTCTACTCGATCGGCGGCGCCAGCGTCGCGGTCCCGGGCGTGCCGGCCGGCTGCGGCGAGGTGCACCGGCGTTGGGGCCGGCTGCCGTGGGCCGAGGTCGTGCAGCCGGCGGTCGAACTGGCGACCAGCGGCGTACCGGTGCCGGCAGCGCACGCGCTGACCCTCGACTCCTGCGCGCCGGCGCTGGCGTGGGGTGAGGGCGCTTCCGTCTACACGCCCCACGGCCGCCGGCTCCGGGGCGGCGACCTGCTGTTCCACGATGGACTGGGCCGGGCGATGACCACGCTGGCCGAGGCCGGGCCGCAGGTTTTCTACACCGGTGAGTACGCCGGGGTCATGGTCGACACGGTCCGTGCTGCCGGGGGCAGCCTGGGGCTGCGGGATCTGGCGGAATACCAGGTGCTCGACACGCCGGTCGACCACGCGACGCTGGCCGGACATCGGGTGCTCGCGCGCCACGACCTCAACCGCACTGTCGACACGATCGCGGGGCTGCCGGCCGACCTGTCCCGTCCCGGGCGGGCCGTGAAGGTCGCCGCGGCGCTGCGCGACCAGGGGCGGCAGAAGATCGGCGACACCACCAATGTGTCGGTGGTCGATTCGGACGGGAACGCCTGCGTGATCACCACGACGCTGGGGCTGGGCTCGGGGGTCTGGCTCCCGGGGCTCGGCATCAACCTCAACTCGATGCTGGGCGAGGGCGAGCTCGTGACCGATGACCTGGCGCCGGGCCGCCGGATGTCCTCGAACATGTGCCCGCTCGTAGTGATTTCCCCGGAGGGGGAACTCGCGGTGGCGGCGGGGTCGGCGGGAGCGAGCCGAATCCGCACCGCCCTGGTCGACACGTTGCTCGGGGTGCTGGTCGACGGGCTCGAGATGGCCGAGGCGACCGGGCGGCCGCGCTTCCACGTCGTCGACGACACCGTGCACGTCGAGCCGGGCTACCGGCGGGACGAACTGGGCGCGCTGGCCGCGGCCGGGTGGCGGATCAAGCAGTGGCCGGGGCTCAATCACTACTTCGGCGGGGTCACCGCGGTCGGCCGGGCCGGCGCGGCGGGCGATCCCCGCCGCGACGGCGTCGGTTTCCTTCTCTGAAAATCACCCGCGCGGTCACATCGTGCGGGTGGCGATGGTCTTGGCGTCCTCGACGGTCTCGCGGATGCCGACCTCGATGTCGGTGGGGCGCAGGCCGAAGGTCTGCTCGGTGAGCCCGCTGTCCAGGTGGAACGGGTTGTAGAACTGGTAGTCCATCTCGGCCAGCTCACGTGACATCGGGTGCACCAGGCCGGCCGCGCGCATCACGAAGCGCGGCAGCTTGTTGATCTTTACCCGCGGCCGGCCGGTCAGCGCGCAGTAGCGGTCGGCCAGGTTGCGGATGCTGATCGCGGGGGCGGTCGGCGTGTGCCAGGCCTTGCCCCAGGCGCGCTCGTCGTGCGACAGCTCGACCATCGTGCGGGCCTGATCACCCGTGTAGGTGAAGCTGTGCGGCTGGTGCGGGTCGCCGGGCGCCCAGGCGGCACGACCGGCGTTGATCGCGGGCAGCAGCACCGTAGAGAAGACGCCCACCGCCCCGGCGCCGAGGTAGTCCGAGCCTCGCACCTCGACCGTGCGCACGCCGCTGGCCAGCGCGTCCTGCCACATCTTGATGCGCACCCGGCCCTTGCGGCCGACCGCGGCCAGCGGGCTGTTCTCGGTCATGTGCCCGCCGGGCTGCGGGCCGTAGCCGTACAGGTTGCCGGTGATCACGTAGACCGCGCCGGCCGCCCTGGTCGCGGCGATCATGGCGTCGTTCAGGGGGAACCAGAGCTTCTCCCACTCCGTGTACTTCGGGTTCGCGCAGTTGTAGAGCGTCACGGCGTCCTGGGTGAGCTCGGTGAGGCGGCGGGCATCGGCGGCGTCCGCGGCGACCCGCTCGATCAGCGGATGGGCCGGGCCGCCACCGCTACGGGTGACCATGCGGACACGCTCGCCGCGCTCGGCGAGAAGACGGGCGACCGACGAACCGATCGGGCCGGAGCCGACGACAACGTGGTTCGACATGCTGTTCTCCCTTGTGAGCACTGCTCTCTTACAGGAGCAACGATGCCATGCGTACGAGGAGAAAGCAAGAGCACTGCTCTCGTTGTGGCACACTGGCCTGCATGAGCGCCTCCGGAGTACGGGCTCGCGTGCGGGCCGAGATGACCGAAGAGATCAAGGCCGTGGCCCGCCGGCACCTCGCCACTGACGGGGCGAACCTGTCGCTGCGCGCGGTCGCGCGGGACATGAGCATGGCCTCGTCGGCGGTCTACCGGTACTTCGCGAGCCGCGACGAGTTGCTGACCGCGCTGATCATCGATGCCTACAATTCCGTGGGCGAGGCCGCGGAACTGGCCACGACCGGGGGGAACGCACTCGAGCGCTTCCTGTCCCTGGCTCACGCCGTACGGGATTGGGCCCTCGCCGATCCGCACCAGTGGGCCCTGATCTACGGCAGCCCGGTCCCCGGCTACCAGGCCCCGCAGGACACGATCGGGCCGGCCACGCGGGTGATCCTGCTGATCGCGGACGTGGTCCGGAAGGCGTACGAGAACGGCGAGGTCGCCGACCGGCAGCCGATCACCGGCCGGTTCGCCGAGGAGTTCGCCGCAGTCGCCGAGCGGTTCACCCCGGGTGCGCCGCCACGACTGGTCGCCGCCTCCCTGTCGGCCTTCGTGCAGATGAGCGGCGCCATCAGCGCCGAGTTGTTCGGGCAGCTCAACAATTCGGTCGACGAGGACCGGCGCGGCTTCTTCGAGTATCAGATGCGCGGCGCGGCGTACCTCATCGGCTGGGAATAGCAGCCCGCAGCACGTGCCCGCCGGTGCGCCGCCCGATAGCGGGCCGCACTCATCGCCGTACGGCTGGGCTGACCCTTTTCCATCAGGACAGACCAGGCTGCCACGAGGCGAGAGCCATGTTCACGTGCTCGCCCTTCAGCGGAACGCCCTCGGACAGTAGCCGCTGGCGGGCCTCCTGTTCGTGCCCGGGTGGCATGCGACCCGCGCTGTTCACGACCCGGTGCCACGGGACCGCGCCCCCGTGCCGGGCCATGATCGAACCGACGAGGCGGGCGGAGTTGCGGCCCGAGCGGTCGGCCAGGGAATCGGCGACCGCCCCGTACGACATCACCCGGCCCTGCGGGATCCGCTCAACGAGTGAAAGCACCTCTTCGACGTACTCCTGCGGTGTCACCCGGGCCACGATATGGGATCTCAGGCCGGGTACGCGGGGACAGCCGAGCACAATTGGCCGGTGCGCGAACTGGTGACCGGTGCGCGGCGGATCGTCGTCAAGGTGGGTTCCTCCTCGCTGACCACGGCCGCCGGCGGAATCGACGAGCGGCGCGTCGACAGTCTTGTCGACGTGCTGGGCGGGCTCGCCTCGGGCGGGCGTGAGGTGGTGCTGGTGTCCAGCGGCGCGATCGCCGCCGGCCTGGCCCCGCTGAACCTGCCGCGCCGGCCGCGCGACCTGGCTACTCAGCAGGCAGCCGCGTCGGTGGGGCAGGGCCTGCTCATCGGGCGGTACGCGGCGGGCCTGGCCCGGCACGGCCTGACCGTCGGCCAGGTGCTGCTCACGGTCGACGACGTGACCCGCCGCGCGCACTACCGCAACGCGTACCGGACGCTGCGCAAGCTCCTCGACCTGGGCGCGCTGCCGATCGTCAACGAGAACGACACGGTCGCCACCGAGGAGATCCGGTTCGGCGACAACGACCGCCTCGCCGCCCTGGTGGCCGCGCTGGTGCAGGCCGACCTGCTCGTGCTGCTGTCCGACGTCGACGCGCTCTACACCGGTAACCCGTCCGACCCGTCGTCCCGCAAGATTCCGTACGTGGTGCACGACTCCGACCTGGAGGGCGTCAACATCGCCACGCCGAGCCGGTCCAAGGTCGGCACCGGCGGCATGGTCACCAAGGTCGAGGCGGCCCGCATCGCCACCGGCTTCGGCATCCCGGTCGTGCTCACGGCCGCTCCCCTGGCCGGTTCGGCGCTCGCCGGGGACGAGGTCGGCACCCTGTTCAGTCCGGCCGAGCACCGGCCGACGGCCCGGCTCTTCTGGCTCGCGCACGCGACCGCGCCGCGCGGCCGGCTGCATCTCGACCCGGGCGCGGTGGCCGCCGTCGTCGCGCGGCGCAAGTCGTTGCTGCCCGCGGGCATCACCGCGGTCGACGGCTCGTTCGCCGCCGGTGACCCGGTCGACCTGGTCGACGCCGGGTCGGGCGCGCCGGTCGCCCGGGGCCTGGTCAACTACGACGCGGTCGAACTGCCCGCGCTGCTGGGACGCTCCACCCCCGAGTTGGCCGCCGCTCTGGGCCCGGGATATGAACGAGAGGTCGTGCACCGCGACGACCTCGTCCTCCTGTAGAACCGAACCTTTCTGGGGTACGCCATGACGACCGTCCTGCAGCAGGCCGCCGACGCACGCGTGGCTGCCATCGACCTTGCCGCCGCCACCCGATCCGACAAAGACAGGACGCTGCTCCTGATGGCCGACCGCCTGGTCGAGCGCGCGCCCGACATCGTCGCGGCGAACGAGGTCGACGTGACCAACGGGCGCACCGGCGGCCTGTCCGAGGCGATGATCGACCGGCTCACGCTGACCCCGGCGCGGGTCGAGGCGATGGCCGAGGGACTGCGGGAACTGGCCGCGCTGCCCGACCCGGTGGGCGACGTGGTGCGGGGTTCGACCCTGGCCAACGGGCTCGAGTTGCGTCAGGTGCGGGTGCCGTTCGGCGTGGTCGGCATCATCTACGAGGGCCGGCCCAACGTGACCGCCGACGCCGCCGGCATCTGCCTCAAGTCGGGCAACGCGGTGCTGCTGCGCGGCTCGGGCTCGGCGCTCAGCTCCAACGCGGCGATCGTCTCGGTGCTGCGCAAGGCGGTGGCCGACAGCGGCCTGCCGGCCGACACGATCCAGTTGCTCGACGCGACCAGCCGGGACTCGGTCAAGGAGCTCATGCGGGCCCGTGGCCTGGTCGACGTGCTGATCCCACGCGGCGGGGCCTCGCTGATCAAGACGGTGGTCGAGGAGTCCACCGTGCCGGTGATCGAGACCGGTGTCGGCAACTGTCACGTCTATGTGGACGAGGCCGCCGACCTCGAGAAGGCGCTGGCGGTCTCGGTCAACTCGAAGACCCAGCGACTGTCCACCTGCAACACCGCCGAGTCGCTGCTCGTGCACGCGGCCATCGCCGACCGGTTCCTGCCGCTGGTGCTGCCCGAGCTGGCCGAGGCCGGGGTCACCGTGCACGGCGATCCGCGGGTGGCGGCGTACGACCCGGCGGTCGTGCCGGCCACCGAGGAGGACTGGGGCCGCGAGTACCTGTCGGCCGACCTGGCGGTGGCGATCGTCGACTCGCTCGACGACGCGGTCGACCACATCCGCCGCTACGGTTCGGGCCACACCGAGGCCATCGTGAGCGAGTCGGTGACGGCCACGCGGCACTTCACGGCCCGGGTCGACGCGGCCGCGGTGATGGTGAACGCGTCCACCCGGTTCACCGACGGCGGCGAGTTCGGGTTCGGCGCCGAGATCGGCATCAGCACTCAGAAGCTGCACGCCCGGGGGCCGATGGGGCTGCCCGAGCTCACCTCGACGAAGTACGTCGTGACGGGCAACGGCCACATTCGACGGTGACTCCGGTCCGTTCGACGACGGGCGCGCCGCGCGGATCACCATGAACGGGTGTCAGCGGCAGGCGCGCAGCACGGTCAGGGTGGTGTTCACGTCGAAGATCGGGCCCTCGGCGCTGTCCCAGCCGCCGTCGGTGCGCTGGGTCTCGCCGAGGCGCTTGCGGGCGCTCTGGAGCAGCCAGTCGTCGCCCAGGTTGACGCGGCGCAGGGCCGCCGCCATCGAGGCGACGTCGGCCGGGGCCATGTCGGGCAGCCGGTCGCCCAGCACGAGCTGCACCCGCGCCGACTCGTAGAAGTACTGCTGGCCGTAGAGCAGCCCGGCCGCGTGCCAGCCGGCGGCCAGGAACGAGGGCCAGGTGCCGTCGGGCCGGATCTGGTGGACGACCCAGGTGGCTGCGGCGCCCAGCGTGCGGCCGTGCCGGGCCGGCACGTCGAAGTGGGGGTGCGCCTCGTACTCGGCCAGCGTCATCCAGAAGCCGGCCAGGGTGGTGAGATAGAGAGTGGCCTCGGGATCGCCGGGCATCGCCCAGGCCGGGGCCTCGGCGGCGAGCTCCTCGGCCTCCTGCCAGGTGCCGTCCGGACGCTGCACAGCGGCCAGCCAGGCCAGCGCTCGGTCGACCGGCTCGCCGCGCAGGCCGCCGAGGTCGTCGAGCTCGTTGAGACGAAAGCAGGTGGCGTCGATCGAACTGACCGCGCCGTCGGTCGAGGCGGGCCAGCCGCCGGCCTCGGTCTGCCCCTCGACGATCCGGTCGATCACCTGGGGATCCGGGCGCTGACCGGTGCGCAGGTAGGAGAGACGCGCCCGTTCGACAGGGTCGCCGTGCGCGACGACATAACCAGTCGCAGCGTCGATGTCTACCACTCGGGTGACGCTACAACCCGTTGCCGCATTTCGCCGCGCCGTCCTGGCACATGCCCAATAGGTCCGTTCCGTCACTCACCCATCACGCTGAGAAGTCAGGCTCGCGACTTCTCAGCGTGATCGGGCGGTCACGGAATCAGTACGACGGCTGCGAAGGGTCGACCGTGTTGACCCAAGAGACGATGCCGCCCTGGACGTGCACGGCGTCCTTGAAACCGGCCGCCTTGAGAGCCGCCAGCGCCTCGGCCGAGCGCACACCCGACTTGCAGTGCAGCACGATCTGCCTGTCCTGCGGGAAGCGCGCCAGCGCATCGCCCGAAAGGATCTCGCCCTTGGGGATCAGCGTCGCGCCCGGGATGCGGTTGATCTCCCACTCGGCCGGCTCGCGGACGTCGACCAGGAACAGGTCCTTGCCCGAGTCCTGCCAGTCCTTCAGCTCGCGGGCCGTGATGGTCGCGTCGAGCGTGGCCTCTTCGGCCTCGGGCGACACCGCGCCGCAGAAGTCCTCGTAGTCTTCCAGCAGTTCGGTGACGGTGGGGTTCTCACCGCAGAGCGCGCAGTTCGGGTCCTTCCGAACCTTGATCTTGCGGTATTCCATCTCGAGGGCGTCGTAGACCATCAGCCGGCCCACCAGCGGCTCGCCGATGCCGGTCAGCAGCTTGATGGCCTCGTTGACCTGGATCGAGCCGATCGACGCGCACAGCACGCCGAGGACTCCGCCCTCGGCGCAGCTCGGCACCATGCCGGGCGGCGGGGGCTCGGGGTAGAGGCAGCGGTAGCAGGGACCGTGCTCCTCCCAGAAGACGGAGGCCTGGCCGTCGAAGCGGTAGATCGACCCCCAGACGTACGGCTTGCCGAGCAGCACGGCGGCGTCGTTGACCATGTAACGCGTCGCGAAGTTGTCGGTGCCGTCGACGATCAGGTCGTACTGGCTGAAGATCTCTTTGACGTTGTCGACGTCGAGCGCGGTGTTGTGGATGACCACGTTCACCAGCGGGTTGACCTCGCGGATGCTCGCGGCGGCGGACTCGGCCTTGGGCCGGCCGATGTCGGAGACGCCGTGAATGATCTGGCGCTGGAGGTTGGACTCGTCGACGGTGTCGAAGTCGACGATGCCCAGCGTGCCCACACCGGCGGCGGCGAGGTAGAGCAGCGCCGGCGAACCGAGGCCGCCCGCGCCGACGACCAGGACCTTCGAGTTCTTCAGCCGCTTCTGGCCGTCCATCCCGACATCCGGGATGATCAGGTGCCGCGAATAACGGCGGATCTCATCGACGGTCAGCTCTGCGGCCGGCTCGACGAGCGGGGGCAGTGCCACGTTAACTCCCCGGGTTGACGGTAAGGATCGCCCACCATTGTCACTCGCGACGGCCGCGATCGGCCATGACGTTACCCATAGGCCCGGCATGCGGGACGCGGGAATTTTCCCGGCCGTTCACAGCGAAGGGCCGGTCAGCGCCTTTCCCTTGAGGCGCGGCCACGCGTACGCGTGACAGCCGCGCAGCGTGAGGGTCTGCTGCACCATGACCGGGGCCGGGCCGCCGGCCCGCGGGCACCCCTGATGGCGGTGCCCCAGCTCGTGGCCGACCTCGTGGTTGATCACATATTGCCGATAGATCGAGAGGGGAACCTTCGCGGTCACGTACGGGGTCGCCGAGAGCCGCCACCGGTCGAGGTTGATGATCGCCTTCCCGGTGGTCCGGCACGACGTGTACGGGCGCCCGCCGACCCGGATGTTGGTGCCGCCCAGCAGGCACATCCGGCCGGCCGTTTCCCGCGTGGCGAGATACACCGTGAAGTCGGCCGGGTCGGCGCCGCCCACCTTCTGCAGGCGCCATTGCCCGCCGCCGGTCCAGCTGCGCGGGTCCCCGAGGGTGGCCGCGACCTGCCCGGCGAAGTCGGCCGCGTCCTCGTTGCTGCCCTTCTCGACGGCCACCCGGAACCGCCGGAGCTGGCCCTTGCCGCCCACGACGGGACCACGCCCGGCGGCGTACGCGAACTGGCCGGAACCGCGGGTGGGCACCGCGCCCGGCAGTTGCAGGACGGGCTTCGGCGGGGTTTTCGACGGCGAGGCCGAGGGTGGCGGCGACGACGGCGACAGCGATGGCGGCGACGACATGAACGGCGCGGCACTGGGCGGGACCGCCACCGGAGCCGGGTCCTGCTCGATACGCCGGCCCACCGCGAAACCGGCCCCGACGACGATGATCAGCGCGAAGGCGGCCAGCCACCATTTACGCCACCGGTCCGGGCCGGATGGCGGGCGAACGGCGGGCGGCGCAACGGCTTCGTCGATCATCGCCGCCAGCGTCGCATACCGGGCTGAACGGTGTCCGGCCCTGCTGGATCTTATGAGATCCGCGTCGCGCCGGACTATCGCCCGACCGGGGAGTTGATCTCGTCGAGCATGCCCACCACGGCCCGGGCCACCACGCGGGGGACCTCCATCTGGGCGACGTGGCCGACACCGGGCAGCATCAGCAGGCGGGAATCCGGGATCGCGCGGGCCACCTGCATCGGCACCCGCGGGTCGACCAGCTTGTCGTTCAGCCCGCCGACGACCAGCGTCGGCGCCTCGACCCGGGCCGCCAGCCGCCACTGCGAGTTCGCCCCCGGCAGGTAGGCACGCAGGAAGCTGGAGACCAGTCCGCGCAGCGTGCCGAGGTAGGCCTTGGGATAGTGCTCCACGGTGTAACGCAGCCTGATCTCTTCCATCGCCTCGGCGCGACGCTGCGGGGAGACCTTGCGGGTGTCGCCGAAACAGGCGGCCAGCACCTGCTCGGCCATCTCTTCGGCGGTCAGGCGCGAGAACGCCCACCCGAGCACGCGGTCGGCCCGCGGGAGCGCCAGCAACGGCAGCGCACGGGCCTGGGCCGTACGCCGGGGATCGAGAAACGGCATGGCCGGGGAAACCAGCGTCAGCGTACGCACGAGGTCGGGCCGCAGACCGGCCACGCGCACCGCGATCGAACCCCCGAGCGAGTTGCCGACCAGGTGGACCGGCCCCCGCCCGTCGTGCTCGAGATAGCTGATCAGCGTGCCCGCGAACGAGCCGATCGAGTACCGCGGGCTCGGGTCGCTGTAGCCGAAGCCCGGCAGGTCGACCGCCCGGGCGTCGAACCGGTCGGCGAGCAGGCCCGCGAAGTCGGTGAAGTTCTGCGACGACCCGCCCAGTCCGTGCACGTAGACGGCCGGTTCGGCCTCGGGCCGCGTGGCCGGGGTGTCGCGGACATGGAGCATCGCCCCGCCGACGGTGACCCGTCGCGCGGGCCAGGGATCCGGTGCTTCGCCCTCCGGCAGCAGCGAGCTGTCGGGGGCCAGGTTGGCGCCTCTCATCGAGACAAGAGTGCCTCAAGCCGGCGGTTGACCGCGGCCAGCGTGGCCCGGACCATGGCGTGCCGGTCGTCGCTGGTGACCACGGCCGAGCCTGCCAGCTGCTCGACCCAGCCGCCGCACGAGAGCAGCAGCACGACCACGGCGACCTGGGCGGCGCCGAACGGCACAGCGGCCGCGTGCTCGACGAAGCAGCGGGCCGGGCCGTCGGGGTGGTCGGACTCGGCCAGCAGTTCGTCGACCGCGCCGGCCGTCGCCATCGCGCACAGGCGCAGCAGGTAGCCGTCGACGGCGGGCCCGCTGGCCACGCCGGACGCGGTGCGGGCGCCGACGGTGAGCCGGACCTCGACCGTGGCGTCCGAACCGAACGTGTTGACGTGCACGTTCTCGATGACGATGCGCGGGCCGGGGTGTTCGCCGGGATAGAGCGGGCGGGGCGGCCCGAACTCGGAGCCGGTGGGAACGACCTCGGCCGCTTCCTCGGCCTCGGGGGCGAGGCGGGCCGCAGCCGCATGACGGTCGCGGGCCTCACGCTCGCGGGCCTCACGCTCCTTCGTCTCGCGCTCCCGGGTCTCACGGTCCCGGGTCTCACGCTCGCGGGTTTCGCGGTCGCGCGTCCGGGCCTCGAGCTCGCGGGCGGCACGCTCCCGGGCTTCCTGCTCGCGGGTCTCGCGCTCACGCTTCTCGCGGGCCTCGAGTTCCCGCTCGGCCGTCTCGCGTGCTTCCTGTTCACGGGCCTCGCGCTCGCGGGCCGCGGTCGCTTCCGCCCTGTCCTGGGCGGGGGTGTAGAGATCGGCGAGCGACGACCGCAGGGGCGGGGCCGAGATCGGGGGCGCCGGGGCGGGTTCGGCCGGACGGCTGCGGGGCACGAGGGCCGGCGGCGAAACCGGCGCGGAGGCGAGCGCGGCCGGAGCCTCGCCGGGCATCGCGGCGTCGAGGCCCATGCGGTCCTGCAGGAGGCGGGCCACCCGGCGGCTCACCTCGGCCGGGTCCGCGCCCTCGGAGAGATCCAGCCGCAGGCTGTGCGCGCCGGTCGGGGTCTGGCGCAGCGACGCGTCGCGCACCCCCTCGACCTCACGCACCGCGGCCAGGATCGCCTGCACGTCGAAACCTTCCTGCCTTTCCTGAACCGGCAGCACGTCGCCGCGGCGCAGATGGGTGGCGATGCGGGCGAGGGCGGGAGTCTCCGCGGTGGCTTCCACCAGCGGCGGCTCGGGGACGCCCTTGGGCACGTCGGGCTGGGCCGGGACTCGCTGGGGAAGGCCGAGGGTGCTCGGCTCGTCCGGGGGGTCGAGACGGGCGGTGCTCTCGCCGAAACCCGAGTAGGGCGCGGCCGGGTCGTACGGCTTGGGTTCGTACGGCCGGGCGGCGTCGAAGCTGGCCGGCGACTCGTAGGGCGCCGGCGGCTCGTACGCCAGACGGCGCGGAAAGCTGGACGGGTCGTAGGCCGGGCGGGCCGGGCCGGGCTCGTCGGAGGCCACCCGCGGAACGCCCTGCACGGGGGTGCCGCCGCTCAGCGCGTGGCGGGGCGGCTCGGTTGTGGAGTGCTCGGCCGTGCCCCAGTCGGCGCGCCGGCCGCCGGGCGTGGCCGGGCGCACCAGCGGGACAGCGGCCCGCTGGTGGACGACCGGGGAGGCCGGCTCGGGCGGCGCGTCGTCGAGGTCGCCCTCGTAGGGGTAGGGCGGGGCGCTGTTGGGCGTCGGGACGTCGTAGGCGCGCAGCGACGCCGGCCGGGTCGGCGGGATGTCATCACTGCCCGGGCCCGGCGTCACGCTGCCGCTGCCCAGGCCGGGCTCGCGACGGGAGCCCGTGGTCAGCCCGGATTCGCGGCGGGCGCCAGTGTTCAAACCGGGCTCGCGACGGGAGCCGGTGTTCAACCCCGGCTCGCGGCGGTCGCCCGTAGTCAACCCGGGTTCGCGCGGAGCGGCGGAGGACTGTGGGGGCGAGACAGCGGCGTCGGGCGCGGGGGCCGGCTCGGCCGGGCGCGGGGACGCGGGGTGGGGCTGCTCGCCCGGCTGCGTGGTCGGGTTGAGCAGCTCGGAGAAGCGGGACCTGTCCCAGCGGGAACCGCCCGCGGCGGATTCCACGGACGGGGGAATCTCGCCGCTTTTCCGGGCGTCGACAAAACCGGGCGGGGCCGGAGCCGGGGCGGGCGCCGGAATGCTGGAGGCGGGCAGCGCGGAGACCGGCACAGCCGAAGAGGGAAATGCCGGATTACGCGGAAACGAGCGCGTCTCGGCGCCCGGGCGACGCCAGGCCGGCACGTCGGCCTCGGTGTCGACCGTGGAGCCCGGGTAGGACCAGGGACTGTCCGAGGTCGCCCAACCGTTCACCCGAGCGCGCTCACGCGAATCGGCGCCGTTGCCGCTGTCTGCGGCTCCGGCGTCTCCGGAATGCCCTGATTCATCCACCGCGCGCTCCTCGCTTGCCCCCGCTGAGGCTACCGTGTGCTTGCAGTGGCGATAAGTTGCAGCGGCGCGACAATTGCCCATCGACAGCATCACGCGCCGATCCGGGCAATCCGCGCCGGCGAATGGGGTCCGACCCCCTGGAGGTTCGAGAGACATGACCGCTGCGTCCGGTGGAGCTCAGACGGCGCGTCCCACCCGTCTGCCTCGCTCCGCACGCCGTAAGCAGTTGCTCGCGGCGGCTCAGCAGATCTTCGTCGCGCACGGCTACCACGCGGCGGCGATGGATGACATCGCCGAGCGTGCCGGCGTCTCCAAGCCCGTGCTCTACCAGCACTTCCCGGGAAAGCTCGAGCTCTACCTGGCGCTGCTGGACACACACTGCGACGCGATAATCGCCAAGGTTCGCGACGCCATGCTGGCCACGGCCGACAACAAGGAACGGGTCAAGGGCGCCGTCCGGGCGTACTTCGACTTCATGGACCACGAGAGCGAGGCGTTCCGGCTCGTCTTCGAGAGCGACCTGCGCAACGATCCGCAGGTGCGCCAGCGCGTCGAACGGGTCGAGCAGGGCTGCATCGCCGCCGTCACCGACACCATCATCTCGGACACGAACCTGTCGGGCGACGCGGCGCGGTTGCTCGCGTCGGGCCTCGTCGGAGCGGCCGGGCAGTCGGCCCAGTTCTGGCTGGCGAGCGGGCGGCGTACGCCTAAAGCTGAAGCCGAAGCGCTCGTAGCTGCGCTTATCTGGCGGGGAATCGCCAGCTTCCCCCTCCAGGGCGGCGCATCGGGCGGCACCACGGCCGAAATCGGATAGCCTTGCCAGCGGTAGTACCGCGAGAAGGAGGGGCCCCGTGGAGGTCAAGATCGGCGTGCAGCACACGCCGCGTGAGCTGGTGCTCGAGAGCGCGCAGACCCCGGCGGAGGTCGAGCAGGCCGTGACCGAGGCGATGGCCAAGGACAGCGTGCTGTCGCTCACAGACGAAAAGGGCCGCAAGGTGATCATTCCGATCGCCAAGGTGGCCTACGTGGAGATCGCCGATTCGAACCCGCGTCCGTTCGGATTCACCACGCGCTGAGTTAGTCGCCGCAGTCGCGGAGGGCGTCCCCATCGGGGGCGCCCTCCGCGTGCTTTCCGGTCGAAAGTCCGCTCTGAGGTGCGCGATCCCCCGGTCGGGTAGACTAGGCCCGTTGCCGTCGACGTCGATCTCTACCGATCGCCGCGGCAACCCGCGCGTGCGGCCCGCTTTTTCCAGCGAGCGTGTGGCCCGCGCCCTATCCAGACCGCGCCCAAAGACTTCGACGGGCGCACCACGAGAGGCACCCGTAAAACTTCATGACCGACAACATCGAGATCACCGAACCCGCACTGGTACCAGTGACCAACCGCGCGCCGGTCCGCCCGGACAGCCCCACCTTTGCCGAGCTGGGTGTCCGCGCCGAGACCGTAGAAGCGCTGGCCAAGGCGGGGATCACCCACGCCTTCGCCATCCAGGAATACGCCCTTCCGATCGCCATGCGCGGCACCGACCTGATCGGCCAGGCCCCGACCGGCACCGGCAAGACCCTCGGCTTCGGCCTGCCGATGCTCGAGCGCGTGACCGCCCCCTCCGAGGGCGCCGACGGCCGCCCGCAGGCGCTCATCGTCGTCCCCACCCGTGAGCTCGGCCTCCAGGTGGCCCGCGACCTCGCCGCGGCCGGCAGCACCCGCGGCATCCGGGTCCTGCCGATCTACGGTGGCGTGGCCTACGAGCCGCAGGTCGACGTGCTCAAGAAGGGCGTCGAGATCCTGGTCGGCACGCCCGGCCGCCTGCTCGACCTGGCCAAGCAGAAGCAGCTCAAGCTCGACACGGTCCGGACGCTCGTGCTCGACGAGGCCGACCGAATGCTCGACCTGGGCTTCCTCGAGGACGTCGAGAAGATCCTGGCGATGATCCCGGGCGAGCGGCAGACCATGCTGTTCTCGGCGACCATGCCCGACCCGATCGTCGCCCTGTCGCGCCGCTTCCTGCGCCACCCGGTGACGATCCACGCCGGCCACACCACCGACAGCGGACCGTCGCCGCTGACCAAGCAGGTCGTCTACCGCACCCACCCGCTCAACAAGGTCGAGATGGTGGCCCGCATTCTGCAGGCGCGCGACCGCGGCCTCACGATGATCTTCACCCGTACCAAGCGGGCCGCCGACCGGCTGGCCGAGGATCTCGACTTCCGTGGTTTCGCGGTGGCCGCGGTGCACGGCGACCTCAACCAGGGCGCCCGCGAGCGGGCCCTGCGCGCGTTCCGCAGCGGCAAGATCGACGTGCTCGTCGCCACCGACGTCGCGGCCCGTGGCCTGGACGTCTCCGGCGTCACCCACGTGATCAACTACGACTGCCCGGAAGACCCCGAGACCTACACGCACCGCATCGGCCGCACCGGCCGGGCCGGCGCGACCGGCGTCGCGGTGACCTTCGTCGACTGGGAGGACATGCCGCGCTGGGTCCTCATCGACAAGTCGATGGGGCTGAGCATGCCGCAACCGCCCGAGACCTACCACACGAGCCCGGCGCTCTTCAGCGATCTGGACATCCCCACCGACGTGACGAGCACGCTGCCGACCGCCGACCGCAGCCGGGTCGGCCTGTCCGCCGAGATCGAGGAAGACCTGGGCGGCAGCAGCCGCCGCGGTCGCCGCGAGACCGGTAGCCGGCCCCGCAACGACCGCGGCGGCCGGTCCCGTGGCGGTTCCTCGCCCGCGTCCTCCGGTTCGTCCGGCCCCGCCGGATCCTCGCCCTCCGCCGACGACGAGGGCGGCGAGCGGCCCAAGCGCCAGCGGCGCCGTCGCCGGGTCGGCGAGGAGGCCCCGGCCGGCGCCGAGGGAACAGCTGTCGACGCTCCGGTCCGGTCCGAGGGCGAGACCGAGGGCGACGCCCCGGCGGCCGCTCCTCGGACGCGGTCCCGCCGTCGCGTGGTGACCCCGGAGTTCTCCGACGGCTCGGCGGAATCAGACGCACCGGAATCCGCGGACTCATCGGACTCGTCGGACGATTCGGACCCCACTGCCCCTCGCCGCCGGCGGCGTCGGGGCGGGCGCGGCAGCCGTGGTTCCGGCTCCGGTTCCGAGTCGGCCGGGGCCGAGGCGGCGCCGGCCGACATGAGCGGCGGATCGGAAGCCGGCGTCGGCACGACCGCCTGACGTTCGTACGGGAAAGCCCTTCAGCCCTGACGGGCTGGAGGGCTTTCTCAGCTCCGGATACGCCTGAAGGGCCTGTTCACAACTGGGCCTCGCCGCAGCCCCGGCGCCGTTATGGAACAGGCCTCAGTGGTGGGGCTCGACGCCCAGCTCGGCACAGGCTTCGCGGTACATGCGGACGGCCTCGGCGCGCACCTGGCGGCGCTCGGTGAGTCGCTCGGAGAAGGGGACACGCACCGGCACCTCGATGCCGTCGACCACCGCGTGGAACTCCATCGCGTCGGCGTCCAGGCCGGACATGCGGGCCGCGGTGGCCGACGGCATGCCACCGAGCGCACGCACGATCAGCACGTTGTCGTCGGCGTGGTCGTCGTTCATGTGCCGGGCGATCTGCTCGGCCACCTCGGGCGGGAACGGATCCGTCACTTCTGCGCTCCCTGGGACCAGCGGCTCTGGAGCTCACTCAGGACGCCGATGTTGAGCCGGTAGGCCTCGGTGACCTCGGCGATGAACTCGTCCTGCTCGGGGCGCGACCAGGGCACCGAATCGAGCAGGACGCGGTAGTGGTTCTTGAACGACATCGGGTCGACGCCGGCGAAGATGAAGAAGCGGTGGCCGTCGGTGGCGGGCAGACCGTAGGACCGGGCGATCGCCGGGCCCAGATACTGCCCGCCGGAGAGGTCGCCGATGTAGCGCGTGTACTGGTGCGCGACGAAACCGGTGGCCGCGCGGTGGGCCACGTCGCGCAGGCGCGTGCAGTAGGTCGTGGTGGCGGGCAGCGCGAACAGGTGGTCGGCCCATCGCGGCCCGTACAGAAACTGCAGGTCGGCTTCGAGGGACGGCAGCCGGCGCAGTTCGGGGAAGAGGAACGTGGCGACCACCGGGTCGTCGGCCATCGTGGTGGCGGCCGACTCGAGCGCCTCGTAGATGAACCAGTGCTGCGCGGTCAGGTCGGCGTACGCCTCCCACGGCAGCTGACCCGCGGCCAGCGAGTCGAGAAAGCCGCTGCGCTGGGCCGCGTCATGCGCACCGACTGTGTTGCGGCGCACACGAACGGAGAGCCGGTCGGTCCCCGGCGGATCGGCCATCAACGACATCGGTCAGGCACCTCTTTCCCGGCCCGGTCAGCCTATCCATGGATCCACCGGCCACCGACGGCACCTCACGCCGCGTGTGCGGCGGGATCTTACGCCGCGTGGGTTTCCGGAAAGCGCGCGGCAGAATGGAGACATGCCACAACAGCTCGCCGACGCCCTGTCCGAAGTCCGAGATCTGCTGCTGACGCCCGGATTGACCCGTGCCGTCGCGGCCGGCCGCCGCCGTGGTTTCACTCCTTCGGTGACCAGGGCCGAGATCAGGCCGGTGACGCTGAAGGGTGGACCCCGACTCCAGATCGTGACGGACGACGGCGCACGGCCCTTCACCCGTAACGTCACCGCGGGCGACGAGGCGGCCACCGCCGTCGATGAGCTGCTCGCCGAGCCGTTCGGCAACTGGCACGTCGAGACCGCGTCGGTCACGCTGCAACTGCGCGTAACCAAGAAGGGTGACGCTCAGGTACATCGGGCGGCCCCGTCGAGCCCCGCGGGCGTGCCGGTCGACGGCCACGACCGGCCGAAGCAGTGGCTGCTCGACCCGGGTGACCCGCTGTTCGAGGTGATCGGCGGCAACGCGGCCAAGCGGCGCCAGATCGACGCCTTCCTGCGAGCGCTGGCGGCCACGCTGCCCGACGAGCTGCCGTCGCCGCTACGCGTGGTCGACCTGGGCTGCGGCAACGCGTATCTGACGTTCGCCGCCTACCGCTATCTGGCCGGGCGCGGTGTGCCGGTCCAGGTCGTCGGGGTCGATGTGCGCGAAGACCAGCGCGTACGCAACACCGCCGTCGCCGCCTCGCTCGGCTGCGCCGACGACGTGACCTTCGTGGCCGGCACGATCGAAGAGGCCACGCTGCCGTTCGAGCCCGACCTGGTGCTCGCCCTGCACGCCTGCGACACCGCCACCGACCAGGCGCTGGCCCGGGCCGTGGAGTGGCAGGCGCAGTGGGTGCTGGCCGCGCCATGCTGCCACCACGACATCGCCGCCCAGCTCAAGGGCCACCCCGCGCCGGCCCCGTTCGGCGAGCTGACCCGGCACGCGATCATACGGGAGCGCTTCGCCGACGTGCTGACCGACTCGCTGCGGGCGGCGCTGCTACGCCTGAACGGCTACAAGGTCGAGGTGGTCGAGTTCATCGACTCGGCACACACCCCGCGCAACCTGCTCCTGCGGTCCCGGCGCACATCGACGCCGCCCACGGCCGCCCAGCAGGCCGAGTACGAGGCGCTGACCACCGAATGGGGCGTGACTCCCGCGCTTGAGAAGATGCTGCGTTAGTCGACCTTCAGCGACCATTCCGCGGTGTGGACCCGGCCGGCCACCTGGAAGTCGAAGAACATGCGGTAGCTGCCGCTGCTGGGGGCGGTGAGCCAGAACTTCACCTTGCCGTCGACGAGCGTGGCCTCGGGGTGGACGTGCACGTAGGCGAGATCGCCCTCGCGCATGACGACGAGGTGGCCGAACGCGCCCAGATAGGGGTCGAGCTCGGCGGTCTTGCCGTCGGCCCCGGTCACGGTCATCAGCAGCGGCTGCGTCGCCTCGGTGCCGGGCGTGCCCTCGTACGAGACGGTGAAGCCGTCCGGGTTGTCGCTGCGTGCCGGAGCGGGCAGCGGCCGCGGCGTGTAGTTCCCGGCCACAGTCAGGTCGCTGCCCAGGGTGGTCGCCACCTGCTGCCCGCCGACGATCGCGGTGAAGTCGGCGATCATCCGGTAGATCCCCGGTTCGGCCAGCGTGAGGTCTGTTTCCCAGGTGCCGTCGGCCGCCATGGTCGGGTGCAGGTGCTGGAACCCGGTCAGGTCCCGCCGCACGACGATCAGATGCAGGGGCTTGTCGTGCACCACCGCGTACGTCGTGACCGGCGCGCCCCCCGCCCCGGCCACCCGGAAGCGGAGCGGCTGCGCCCGCCCGGCCGAAAAGGTCGTCGCCTCGGGCGCCAGCGTGAGCCCGCCCGAGCTGAGCGAGAGCCCGCCGACGGCCGCCCCCATCGGCATCGCCGACCCTGCCCGCACCGAGCTGCCGTCCGCGTTGTGGGCGTGCGGCTGGTTCTCGTCGACCGCCGTGCTGGGCATGGCCATGCCCGGCATGGCGGCCCCGGTCTGCGTTCCCGCCGCCGGCGGCGCCGAGGCCGAGGTCGTCGAGTTGTTCAGCCGGCCCAGCCCGTAACCGGCGAAGAGCACCACGACCAGCACCGCCCCGAACGCGGCCAGCCGGAAACCGGCCTTGTCCCCCACCGGCGTCTCGCTTGGGGGGCCCTCGGCGGCGACGGCCTCGTCGACCGAGACCGCCGGACCCGCGTCGCTGGGGGAGGCGTCAGGCATTCGCAAGCTCGTAGCCGGCCTCGTCCACCGCCGCGCGCACCGCGTCGTCGGCGAGCGGGGCCTCGCTGGTCACGGTGACCGCGCCCGAGGCGAGATCGACCTGCACGTCGTCCACGCCGGGCAGGGCCGACAGTTCGCCGGTCACCGCTTGCACGCAGTGCCCGCAGGTCATCCCGGTCACGGTGTAGGTGCTGGTCACAGCCATGGTTATGCCTTTCAGAACGGGTTCTCGCCGACGGGCTCCGTCTCAGGAACGGACGAGCCGGGCAATCGCGTCCGACGCCTCTTTGACCTTGGCGGTCGGGTCGCCGGCCCGGGCCGCGTCGACGACGCAGTGGGCCAGGTGATCCTCGAGCAGCCCCACGGCCACCGCCTGAAGCGCGCTCTTGGCGGCCGAGATCTGGGTCAGGACGTCGATGCAGTACGTGTCCTCGTCGACCATGCGCTGGAGACCACGGATCTGCCCCTCGATGCGCCGGAGGCGGCCGAGCAGCGCAGCCTTGTCACCCGAATAGCCATGCGGACCGTGCTGCGGTGCGGACTCGTCGGACATGACGCCAGCATACCCCCTCCCCGTATGCGCCACCGGGTGACGTCAGCCCGCCACGGCCAGCGCCAGAGGTAGCACCCCCTCAGCACCCGCGCGGCGCAGGGCGCGACCGGCCAGCGTCATCGTCCAGCCGGAGTCGACCAGGTCGTCGACCAGCAGGACCGGGCCGGACACGGCGCGAAGTTCGGCGGCCACCTCGGGCGGGACCGTGAAAGCGTCGTGCAGGGCGCGGACACGCTGCGCGCTGTTGCCACGCGCGTCGGACCCGGCGGCATGGGTCACCGCGACCGCTCCGAGTAAGGGCAGCCGGCCCACCTTCGCGATATGGGCGGCCAGGCTGCTGATCAGCTCGGGGCGACGGGCGGAGGCGACTGCGACCACCGCGGCCGGGCGCTGCGCCCACGCGTCGTCGCCGTGGGCCCAGTCCTTCAGGATCTCGACCACGGCAGCGGCCAGCTCGTCGGGGATCGCAGCGTCGGGCGCCTCGGGGCTGACCAGGCTGCGCAGCCGATTGCCCCAGCCCAGGTCGGAGAGCCGGCCGACGGCGCGACCGGGCTCGATCTGCTCGCCGGCCGGGATCTTGCCCTTGAGCCCGACGCCGACGGCGGCCAGGCCGGTCGGCCACATCTTCTTGGGGGCGACCACGACGCCCGGGTGGCCCAGGAACGCATCGGCGGCGGCCAGCGCGCCGGCCGACACCTCGGCGTCGAACAGCGGGGTGGCGCAGTTGTCGCACCGGCCGCACGGCTTGGCCTCGGGATCGTCGAGGCGCCGGCGGAGGTATTCCATGCGGCAGGAATCCGTCGAGGCGTACTCGATCATGGTCTTCTGCTCGGCCGATCGGGCCTCGGCGACCCGGCGCAAGCGGGCCGAGTCGTACGTCCACGGCTCGCCGGTGGCCAGCCAGCCGCCACTTGCGCGACGGACGGCGCCGTCCACATCGAGCACCTTGAGCATCATCTCGAGGCGGTTGCGGCGCAGGTCGACCAGCGGCTCGAGGGCCTGGGTGGACATCGGCCGCTCGCCGGAGAGGCTGGCCAGCACGGCGCGCACCTGATCTTCCGGAGGGAAGGCCAGCGAGGCGAAGTAGCGCCAGATCGCCGCGTCCTCCGCGCCTGGCAGGAGCACCACCTCGGCGTGCTCGACGGCCCGGCCGGCCCGGCCGACCTGCTGGTAATACGCGATCGGTGAGGGCGGCGCGCCCAGGTGCACGACGAAGCCGAGGTCGGGCTTGTCGAAGCCCATGCCGAGCGCGGACGTCGCCACCAGCGCCTTGATCTTGTTGTCGAGCAGGTCCTGCTCGGCGGCGCGGCGCTCGGCGTCCTCGACCTGGCCCGTGTAGGACGCCACGGCGAAGCCGCGCGACCGCAGGAAGTCGGCCGTCTCGGTGGCGCCGGCGACCGTGAGCGTGTAGATGATGCCGGAGCCGGGCAGCCGGTCGAGATGGTCGGCCAGCCAGGCCAGCCGATGGGCCGGGTTGGGCAGGTCGAGCACGGCCAGCCGCAGGGAGTCGCGCTCGAGCGTGCCCCGCAGCACCAGCGCGTCGCCGAGCTGGTCGGCCACGTCGGCTGTCACCCGGGCGTTGGCCGTGGCGGTGGTGGCGAGCACCGGCGTGCGGCCGGGCAGCCCGGCCAGGAACGTGCGGAGACGCCGGTAGTCGGGGCGGAAATCGTGACCCCAGTCGGAGACGCAGTGCGCCTCGTCGACCACGAGCAGGCCGGTCTCGGCGGCGAGGCCGGGGAGCACGTTGTCGCGGAAGTCGGGGTTGTTGAGCCGCTCGGGACTGATCAGCAGCACGTCGACCTCGCCGGCGCGGATCTCGGCCTCGATCAGCGACCACTCGTCGAGGTTGGCCGAGTTGATCGTGCGGGCCGTGATGCCGGCCCGGGCCGCGGCCTCGACCTGGTTGCGCATGAGGGCGAGCAACGGGGACACGATGACCGTGGGGCCCGCGGGCGGGCCGTCGGCGGCGCCCTGGCGCAGCAGGGCTGTCGCCACGAAATAGACGGCGGACTTGCCCCACCCGGTGCGCTGCACGCAGAGCACACGACGACGGTCGACGGTGAGCGCCTCGATAGCGCGCCACTGATCCTCGCGGAGCACCGCGTGGTCGCCGGCGAGGCGGCGCAGCACCGCCTCGGCCCGCTCGCGCACGGCGGCTCGGTCGGCTGGGCTGGCGGCTGGCATCGTCTCGGTCACGGGGCCATGTCTATCAGGCCCGTCCGACAGAACGCGGAGTTGTCCACAGGTGGGCCCGTTGTCCACAGGCAGCGGAAATCCGGGCCCACCGGCGCGACGATGGCGGTCAGGGGCTGGTCGCTGCCTCCGGCTCCGGGGAACTGCCGAGTGTGGCGGCCCGGAGGCCACGCCAAGCGGCTGCGGCCACCAGCGCCATGGCCAGGGTGGCGAGCCAATAGGGCGCCACCAGGCCGTACGCGGTGGCCACCACCCCGCCCAGCAGCGAGCCCAGCGCCGCGCCGCCCAGTTCCAGGAACGAATGGACGCTCGCGACCCGGCCGTACATGGCGGGCGGGACGTCGCGCTGGCGGATCGTGGTGACCACGACGCCCCAGACCGTGGTGTGGATGCCGAAGACGACGATCATCGCGGCGACCGCCCACGGCTCGCGGCTCAGGGCCAGCGTCGCATGCAGGGCGCACTCGACGACCAGACCGGTTCGCAGCAGGAGCGAGGTGGCGACCCGGCGGATCAGGGCCGGTGCCACCAGCGTGCCGAGCAGACCACCGGCAGCGAAGGCCACGAGCAGCACGCCGTAGCCGACGTCGCTGAGGCCGAGAACACGCGTCGCGTAGAGAACGAAGACGGCGAAGGCGGCGCAGAACACCACGTTGCCGACCGCCATGGTGAACGCCAGCGTGCGCAGCAGGCGGTGCTTCAGCAGCCACCGCATGCCTTCGCCGATCTCGGACCACAGACCGGGCCGGCGCACACCGTCCGGCTCGGCCGCCGCAAGCGCGGCATCCGCGTCCACCGGCGACGGTCGGGAACGCGCCGGGGTGATGGCTCGGATGGTGGCGATGAGGGCGGCGGACACGGCGAACGTCAGGGCGTTGACGGCGAACGGCACAGCGGCCGCCACGATGAACAGCCAACCGCCCAGAGGCTTGGCGGCGAACTGGTTGAGAACGTTGAAACTGGCGAACAACAGGGAATTCGCCCGCGGTCGCTGCGGCTCGGCCACGATCGCCGGAACGAACGCCGCCGAGGCCGTGTCGGCCAGGGTCTCCCCCGTGCCGAGCAGGAAGAACACGGTCAGGATGAGCGGCACGGTGGCCACGTCGAAACCCACGGCCAGGGCCAGTACGGCCATGGCGCCGGCCCGCAGGGCATTGACCGACACGACCAGGCGGCGGCGGTCCAGGCGATCGGCCCAGGCCCCGCTGATCAGCGCGAACAGCAGCCATGGCAGCTGCTGGGCGAGGACCGCACCGGCGACGGCGGCCGGGTTGGTGGTGATCGAGGCGACGAGCAGGGGGCCCGCCACCATGGTGATGCCGTCACCGAGATTGGCGACGGCGGACGACGTCCAGAGCTTCCAGAAATCCGCACCCAGGGGTGCGGCGAAAGGGGCACGCAAAAGGAACTCCTCGAGCGAAGAAACGGTCGGAAGCGACCGCCCCGAGGCGAGGAGAAGCGTTTGAGCCCGCCGGCGAACTAGCAGGCCGAGAGACGCCCTCGCGTCGAGGCGAAGACCGTCACCGAGGTATGTTGCATGCGAACCCTCCGTCCGGCAGGGACTGATCGCGCCGAGACTAGCCGGAATCCGGCAATCAGGCACGAGCGGAACGGGTTTCGGCGGACCGGCATCGTGCGGCCCGTCCCTCGGGTCACAATCGGCACATGGGGCGGACGGAGCGAAACGGTCAGTTCGGCTCCCTTCGTATCGGTGGGCGGTACCGGCTCGTCGAGAAGCTCGGCACGGGCGGCATGTCCGAGGTGTGGCGCGGCTACGACGAGACGCTCGGGCGTTCCGTGGCGGTCAAGGTGCTCTCGCCCCGGCTGGCCGACGACCGGAGTTTCCGCGACCGGCTGCGCCAGGAGGCGCTCGCGGCCGCCCGGCTCTGCCACCCGCACATCACGGGGATCTTCGACTTCGGCGAGTCACCGCTCGACGATCGGCTGACCGTCCCGTACGTGGTGATGGAGCTGAACGACGGCGAGTCGGTGTCGGCCCGGATCATGCGGCAGGGACCGCTGCCGTGGCGGGACGCGGTCACGGTCGCCGTCGAGGTAGCCTCGGCCCTGGCCACGGCGCACGCCCGCGGGGTGGTGCACCGCGATGTCACCCCGGCCAACGTGATGCTCACCGGCGGCGGCGCCAAGGTGGTCGACTTCGGCATCTCGGCGATCGTCGGCCAGCGCGACGCCGCCCCCGACGGCAGCCTGCTCGGCACCCCGGCCTACCTGGCGCCGGAGCGGCTCGGCGGGTCGCAGGTGGCCACGGCCACCGACGTCTACGCGCTCGGGTTGCTGCTCTACCGCACCCTGTGCGGCCATCACCCGTGGCCGGCCGAGAACACCGCCGAGGCGCTGCGCGCCCATCTGTACGCCGACCCGGATCCGCTGCCCGCCATCCCCGGGCTGCCGCCGGCCGTCGCCGAGCTGTGCCTGCGCTGCCTGGCCAAGGACCCCGCTGATCGTCCCGGCGCCGCCGAGGTGGCCCGCGAGCTCGCAGCCACCGTCGGCGTCCAGCCGATCATCCCGACGGTGGTCGAGCGGGCCGCCGACGCTCCCGCATGCGTTCGGGGCTCGGCCGGGCCGCCGGCGGTGGCGCCGCGGCGACGCCCGGGAGTCGGTCGATCGCTGCTCACTTACCTGGGCTTACCAGGCGGTACGCCGGGGCCGCGGCCAGCCGTCCGGGTGCTGCGCCTGCGGGCCGGTCTGAAGGTCGGGGTGGCCCTGCGGCTACGCGGGGCGCGGCCACTGGGCGGCGGGCTGTTCGAGGGCGGGCACGTCGGCGGCGGCCTGCTCACCGGGGACACGCTGGGCTTCTTCCGCCGGCGGCACCGGGCCCAGGCCGCGCTGGTGACCCTGGCCGTGATGGCAGCGGCCGGCGTCGGTTGGGCGGTGAGCCGGGAAACTACGGAGGTGCCGGGAGCGCGGGCCGCGGGCAGCGCGGTGGTGGCCGATGGGCCGGGCGACGACAGCCGGTGCACGGTCCGCTATCAGCTGCGGCAGGATTCGGGGCGCCGCTACGAGGCCCAGCTGACGGTCGCGACCTCGGCGCCCGGCTCGTGGCGGGTGCAGTTCTCGTACCCGGGCACCCAGAAGCTCACCGGCACCTCGAAGTCGGTCACGCAGAAGGGCCGAAGGGTGACCGCAAAGGGTCAGGGCAAGCTCAAGTCCTTCACGTTGCGTGGCAAGTATCGCGACTACAACCCGTTGCCGCTCGCCTTCGCCCTCGATGGCATCGCATGCCGGGCCGAGGTCATGGCGAACATGCCGGCCAGCCGCCGGGACCGGCCCCGTGAGCCGGGTAGCGGCGCCGAACTATCCGGCCAGGAGCTGGTCGACCGGCGCGTAGTCGTCGGTCAGGACGCGGGCGTCGTCGATGAACTCGGCCAGAGGCTCACCGGTCAGCACCACCGCCGGGTCGGCGACCTTGGCCACGCGGCGGCTGACGTCGGCCTCGGGCAGCGGTGACTTCGACGCCATGATGACGAAGTTGGCGCCCACCTCGCCCGCCAGCGCCTCCGCACTGCTGATCACGGCCACGTGCGGAAACGCGGCCGCCACGGTCGCCAGCTCGGCCCGGATGAACCGGTCGGGCGGGTAGTCGATCACGTTCTGCACGTAGATGCCGCCGGGCCGGAGCACCCGCGCGATGTCGGTCGCCATCTCCTCCGTGGCCAGGTGCCACGGCACGGTCAGGTGACCGAACGCGTCACCGACCACAAAATCGAAGGATTCCGTCGCCTGCTCGGCCACGCCGACACGGGCGTCCCCCACCCGTACGCGAAGGTCGGGACCGGTCTGCAGGCCGAGCTTCGATCGGTCGAGGTCGACCAGTCCGCCATCCAGCTCGATCACCAGCTGATCGCTGCCGGGCCGGGTGGCCCGCAGATAGCCGGGCATCGTGAAACCCCCGCCGCCCAGGTGCAACGCGGCTACCGGCCCGGTCGGCAGCACGTCGGCCACCGCGCCGATCCACTGGATGTACGCGAATTCGAGGTTCCGCGGGTCGTCGAGGTCGACGTAGGAGTGCCGCGCCGAGTTCAGGATCAGATCGCGCCCGCCAGGCTCGGACTCATCGGTCCGCACCTGCGCGCAGTGGTAGGCCGTCTCGACGTCGCACGGGTTGGGCGACGCCACACCCAGACCGGCCCCGACCAGGCCGACCGAGGCCAGGACGGCTCGCGTCCGGGGTTTGCCCGGAAGAACCGCCCCCGTCCGGCGCAGCCACCACCCGAGCAGACCGCCCGCGACCGCGAGCAGCACCGCCAGCGAGATGATGATCCAGCTCGACGGCACCGCCGCCACGAAGATGAAGCCGGTGGCGAGCGTGGCCGTGATCGCGCCCAGGGTGCCGATGCTGGACAGCCGCCCCACCACCGAGCCCGTCCGGTTCAGGTCGCTCAGCTGGAGCTTGACCACCAGCGGCGTGATCGCCGACAGGATGAAGGCCGGCAGGAAGACGGCCAGGGCCGCCAGCAGCAACACCGCCGGGGCGGCCCCACCCCGCAGCACCTCACCGCCGAACCGCACCAGCGGCAGGGTCACGGCCGTGCCGATCGCGCCGAGCAGGAACGCCGGGGCGAGCAGCACCCGCGGGTCGTAGCGGTCGGCGAGCCGGCCGCCCAGCCAGGTGCCGTACGCGATGGCGGCCAGCGAGATGCCGATGACCGAGCTGCTCACCTGCAGCGTCACGCCGACGTAGGGCCCCACTAGTCGCAACGCGAGAATCTCGAGGACGAGCACGGCCCCGCTCGATCCGAAGACGAGGGCGGTGGCGAGGCCGGACGGCAGAGCGCGCGGCGGCGGATTTCCCATCCGCCGGATGCTAGCCGCCCGAACCTGGCAGTCCCCTGGGGCCCGTCCTACAGCATCGACACGTGGACGTGGTTGGTGTGCTCGGCCGACGCCCCGCCGCTGCCGCTGTAACTTCGCCACCCGTCGCCCGGGAACCAGATCTGCCGGAACCAGATCACGTACATCACGCCGAGCCGGCCGGCGTTCTTCACGAAGTAGTTGGCCAGCCGGTCGCCGTACGCTCTGTCCCCACCGGTGGCCGCCGAGTTCTTGAAGGTGCTCGCGTTGGACGACATGTCGCAGGCCCGCCCCTTGGGATGCTCACCGGAGTTCCGCTGGCTCCAGCAGACCGTGTAGCGGGTGAAGCCGTCCGCCTTGGCTTCCTTGTAGGCGTTGAGCGTGCGCGGCGTCAGGCAGCCCGAGCTGGTCGGGTCCTTGATCGTGCACCTCTCGTCGGGCCAGGAGCCGTCGGAGTTGCGTGGCGCCGGCTTGGCCAGCGGCGAGTTGCCCGAGACAAAACCGCCCGCGACCGCGCCCCCGCCCACACTGGCCAGGGCGAGCTCGGCCTCTTTCTTCTTCTTGGTGAGCGCCGTGACCTGCTTGCTCTGTTCGCGCACCTCTTTGTCGATGGCCGCCTTGGCCGCCTCGGCCTTGTCGAGGGTCTCGCGATAGCGGATCAGAACCTTGGAGTCGAACTGGGCCATCATGTCGAGTTGCTCGATGCGCTCGAGGAAGGCGTCGGGCGAGGTCGAGTCGAGCAGCATCGACATGGTGTTGGGCCGGCCCAGGCGGTACGAGCGGGTGGCGATCTCGGCCACCTGCTTCTCCATCGCCTTGGCCCCGGCCTGTGCCTGCTTGACCGTCGTCTGGAGTTGCACGGCCCGCTTCTTCGACGCGGCCAGTTTCTGGATCGCCGTCGCCTGGCCCTTGGCCGCGGACTCGAGCGCATTACGCAGCGTCTTGTCGTCGCCCTCGTCGGGGTCGGCGTGGGCGGCCACGGGGGCCACCAGCAGAAACGCCACGACCACCGCGAGCACGATGCTGAGCCGGCGCTGGAAAACCGCCGCCACGGAATACCTCCCCAGGTTGAGCGCGGGCAGACTCTACCGTGATACGTACGGGAAGGGCAGATCGATCAACTGGCCGAGTAACCGCCGTCGACGAAGAGTGTCTGGCCCGTGACGGCGACGGCTGCGTCGCCGGCCAGAAAGACAGCACACGCCCCGAAATCAGCGGGTACGCCGTTTCTGCCGATCATCGTGCGGGCCGCGTGTTTCGCGACAATGGCCGGATCCGCGAAGACGGGCGCGGTCAGCGGAGTGTGGACGACGCCGGGGGCGATCGCGTTGCAGCAGACGCCCCGGGCTGACCACGCCTCGGCCTGCGACCGGGTCAGCCCGACCAGGCCGGCCTTGGACGCGCCATAGGCGCCGCTGTTGCCGTACGCGCGGAAAGCCTGCTGCGAGACGACGTTGATGATCCGTCCCCAGCCGCGCTCGGCCATCCGCGGCCCGAAGGCCTGACCGAGCAGGAACGGGGCGGTCAGATTGGCCGCCATCGTCACGTCCCAGTCGTCCTCGGTGAGCTCGCCGAGGGGCGGACGCCGGTTGACCGCGGCCGAGTTGACCAGGATGTCCGGAGCCCCGTGCCGCTGCAGGGTCTGCTCGACGACGAGCGAAACGCCCGCCCGGTCGGCGAGGTCGCCCGGGATCGCGTGCCCCTCGGCGCCGAAGCCGCGCAGTTCCTCGATCACCTCGGCCATCAGCCCGGGACGGCGAGCGACCAGCACGACGCGCGCACCGGCCCGCCCGAGCGCGACGGCCATCGCCCGGCCGATGCCCGAGCTGCCGCCGGTCACCATCGCTGTCCGGCCGTGCAGACCGAAGACGCTTTCCAGGTACGACGCCACGGGGCTACAGGATCGAGGTGTCGGGGAAGAGGGTGTCGCGGACCGTACGCCAGATGTCGTCGTTCGCGGCGGCGAGCATGCCCCGCTCGCTGTCCGTCGGCCGGTAGGGCGTGCCGTCCAGGTGCAGCACCGTGCCACCGGCCTCGCGGACGATCAGGGAGCCCGGCACGTGGTCCCACGGCAGGATCCGCCAGAAGAGGGCGAACTGCTGCTCGTCGAGGGCGACGGCCGGGTACTCCCACCCCGCGCAGTGCCGCCCGTTGGTGACCTCGTGGAAGGCCGAGGTGTGGGCGAGCGCGACCGAGCGCAGGTGTTCCGGCAGGTATTTGCTGGCCACGGCGCCGCTCAGGACGGCCGCGCCGGGGTCGTCGGTGCGGGACTTGACCCGTACGCCGTCCCGGTAGGCCCCCGAGCCGCGCTCGGCCACGGTCAGGTTGTCGCCGACCACGTCGAGAATCCACGAGGCGGTCGGCTCACCGTCGTGCAGCAGCGCCACCATCACCGCGAACGGGGTCTTGCCGGCGGCGAAGTTGTTCGTGCCGTCGACCGGGTCGACGATCCAGACCGCCCCCGCGTCACCGACCCGCTCGAGCACGCGCGGGTCGGCCGCCACCGCCTCTTCGCCGACCACGGTGGAGCCGGGCAGCAAGGCGGTCAGGCCGCGGGTCAGCGCCTGTTCCGACTCCTTGTCGGCCACCGTGACCAGGTCACCGGGCGCCTTCTGGACGATCTCGTCCGATGCCAGACGCCGGAACCGGGGCAGCACGATCGTGGCCGCGACCTCCCGGATCAGCTCGCCGACCTGCTCAAGCACGCGGCGGCAACTTCACGACGCTGACGAAGAACTCGTCGATCTGCCGGATGACCGTGATGAACCGCTCGAAGTCGACCGGCTTGGTCACGTACGCGTTGGCGTGCAGTTGATAGCTGCGCAGGATGTCCTCGTCGGCGGCCGACGTGGTGAGCACGACGACCGGGATGCGGCCCAGCTCGTCGTCCTTCTTGATCTCTTCCAGCACCTCGCGGCCGTCCCGCTTGGGCAGGTTGAGGTCGAGCAGGATCAGGTCGGGGCGCACGGCGTCCGCGTACTCGCCCTCGCGCCGCAGGTAGGCCAGCGCCTCGGCCCCGTCGGAGACGACGTTGAGCCGGTTGCGGACCTTGTGCTCCTCGAACGCCTCCTGGGTCATCAGCACGTCGCCCGGGTCGTCCTCGACCAGCAACACCTCGATCGGCGTGCCGTCGGCCCGTGTCGGAGCCGTCATGCGGTGACCTCTTTTCTCGCCTCTTGTGCCGGCGCCACGGTCTCGTCGCCCGGAGCGCCCGGCAGCACCGGGAGGGTGAACCAGACGGACGTGCCGTCCTCGACGTCGAGGTCGAGCCAGATCCGTCCGCCATGATATTCGACGATCTTCTTGACGATGGCCAGACCGATTCCCGTGCCCTCGTAGGCGTCGCGGGCGTGCAGGCGCTGGAAGATCACGAAGACCTTGTCGGCGAACTCGGCCTCGATGCCGATGCCGTTGTCGCGCACGTTGATCCGCCACTCGCTGTCCTCGCGCTCGGCGCTCACCCGGATGACCGGGGCCACGTCCGGCCGGCGGAACTTCAGCGAGTTGCCGATCAGGTTGACGAAGAGCGTGGTGAGCAGCGGCTCCTCGCCCTCGACGACGGGCAGGCCGGCCCAACTGATCTCGGCGTCCTCGCCGGCCCGGGCCTCGAGCTGCGACCGGACCTCGGCCAGCACCCCGTTCAGGTCGACCTCGGTGAAGCCGGCCGTGAGCCGGCCGATCCGGGAGAAGGCCAGCAGGTCGTTGATCAGCCGCTGCATGCGCTGGGCGCCGTCGACGGCGAAGCCGATGTACTGGTCGGCGCGCTCGTCGAGCTGGCCGGAATAGCGGCGCTGGAGCAGCTGGCAGAAGCTCGCCACCTTGCGCAGCGGCTCCTGGAGGTCGTGCGACGCGACGTAGGCGAACTGCTCGAGATCGCGATTGGACCGGGTGAGCTCCTCGGCCTGCACCTTGAGCTGGTCGTTGACCCACTCGATCTGGCTGCGGGCCTCGCGCACCTCGGCCAGCTCGGTCGCGATCTTCCGCCGCATGCCGTCGACGTCCCCGGCCAGGGCGGCCAGCTCGGGCGAACCGGTGCTGCTGATGCGCTTGTCGTAGTCGCCGCCGGCCACCTCGCGGACCTGCTCGGCCAGCTCGGTCACGGGGCGGCTGACCATGCGGTCTAGCAGCAGCAACAGGGCCGAGCCGGCCAGGATGATGATCGCCGCGGCGGAGATCTGGATCGCCACCATCGTGCGGCTGCTCTGCTTCGCCGCGTCGGCCGAGCGCGTGCGAAGCACCTGGATGTCGTCCTGCATGTCGGCGATGGCCACGCGCAGGGCGTCGAACTGCTCGGTCGAGGTCGCCTTGAGCCTGTCCTGGCCGGCCTGGGTGCCCTCGGCCTTGACGACGGCGATCACCGGCTCGGCCACCTCGCGGCGCCAGTCTGTTGCCCGCGCCCGCACCTCGGCCAGCTCGGCGCGGATGCCGGTGTCCTCCGGGTGCAGCAGCTCTTCGAGACGGTTGACCAGCCGCTGCTCGTCGGCCAGACCCTGGGTGTACGGCCGGAGGTTGGCCTCGTCGCCGGTGATGGCGAAGCCGCGGATGCCGGTCTCCTGGTCGACGTACGCCGTGTTGAGCGCCTCGCCCGCGGCCCGCATCGGGCTGGCCCGGTTGAGCACGTCGTCGAGCTGGCGGTTGTTCTCGGCGGCGGTGATCGCGGCGAACACACCGAGGGCGCTGAGCACCACGCCGACCGTGATGCAGAGGGCGACGATCCGCCGGCGCAGGGTCCAGGAGCGGACGGAGAGGACGCTCACCGGCCGCTCCCGCGCGAGATGAGCAGCATCGCCACGTCGTCGGCGAGCGGGCCGCCGTTGGCCTGTTCGGCCCGGCCGACCAGCCAGGCGGGCAGCGCCGCGAGCGGCACCGAGCGGGCGGCGGGCTCGTCGAGCAGGCCGCACAGGCCATCGACGTCGAGCCGCTCGTTGCCCGCACCGGTGTGGCCCTCGATCAGGCCGTCGGTATACATCAGCAGAGACCAGTCATCCGTCGGGAAGTCGACCTCGGTGGCCGGGGTGGGGGTGGGCCGCACGCCGAGGACGATGCCCCGGCGCGCCTCGACCGGTGTGACCAGCCCGCCCTGGAGCAGCACCGGGGGCGGGTGCCCGGCCAGCCGGAAGACGGCTTTCTTGGTCGCCAGGTCGAGCACCACCGAGGCGACGGTCGCGAAGACCTCACGGGCCCGGCGCTCGCTCATCAGCACCTGCTCGAGCGAGCTGAGGATCCGGTCGTCGGGCACCCCGGCCAGCACCAGCGCCCGCCAGGCGACACGGAGCTCGACCCCGAGCGCGGCCTCGTCGACACCGTGACCGCAGACGTCGCCCACGATCACGTGCAGTTTGTCCGAGCCGACCTGGACGACGTCGAAGAAGTCGCCGCCGAGCAGGCCCAGGGCCCGGCCGGAGCGGTAGAACGTGTGCACCGCCACCCGTTCGGTGGACATGAGCGGCTGCGGCAGCAGACCTCGTTCGAGGCGGGCCGACTCGGCCTGGCGCAGCTCGACCTCGCGCAGCCGCTGGGCGTTCTCGTCGGCGCGCTTGCGTTCGACCGCGTAGCGCAGCGAACGGGTGAGCAGAACTCCGTCGACCTGACCCTTGACCAGGTAGTCCTGGGCGCCCTCGGCGACCGAGGCGACGCCCAGGTGCTCGTCGGAGCGGCCGGTGAGCACGCACACGGCGGCGCTACCGGCCACGGCGAGGAGCTTGCGCAGGCCATCGAGGCCCTCGGCGTCGGGCAGGCCGAGGTCGAGCAGGACGCAGTGGATGCCGGACAGCAGGCCGCGGGCCTCGCGAAGACTGGTCGCGACCCGCAGGTCGAACGGCGCGTCGGCCTCGTGCAGCAGTTCCCGGACCAGGAAGGCGTCGCCCTCGTCGTCCTCGACCAGCAGGACGCGCAGGCGTTCCTGATAGACCGGGGCGCCGGATCGGGCGCGCGGTGCGACCGAGCGCTCAGTCATGCCGACCCCCCACTCGTCCCACCCGGCGCTGACCCGCTGATAGTTCCCCACCCGGGGGCGGCGCACAACACCGGGCCGGTCTCACGGGACGTCCTCGGCGGCGACCCGGCGGGCATGCTGGGCGATGACCTCGCCGAGGATGCCGTGCAGCCGTCCGCATTCGTTGCAGTGCAGATTCTCGTCGAGGTGGCGGCCGCCGCACTGGACGCAGGTGCCCCTGTCCTCCGGGTCGCGGTAGGCCGCGAGGGCCTTGCACATGGCACGGATCACGTGGTCGCCCACCGCGAAGGTGGCCTCGCCGAGCGCGGTGCGCACGCCGATCAGCGCGACCGGGTCGGCGTCCGGACACGGGTCGTACGGCTCGACGGCGTCGATGAACGCCGCCATGACAGCGGCGGGGTCGATGGGCGTGCTCACCGGGACAACGCTAGGGCACGCCGGAAACGATCTTCCCACTACCCGGTGCCGTACCCAACCGCTTAGATGTCACCCATGCGCGCTCCTGCGATGACCGACCCGGCCCGCCGGGCCCCGGCTGCTCTCCTCGCCGTCGCGGCGCTCGCCCTGGCCGGGCTGGCCGGGCTGTGGGCCGTCGAGCCGCCGTCCGCGCGCCCCACCTCGGCGCCGGCCACCGAGTTCAGCGCCCAGCGCGCATTCCAGCAGGTCGAGGCGATCGCCACCCGGCCCCACCCGGTCGGCAGCCCCGCGCAGGATGCGGTGCGCGAACACCTGATCACCACCCTGCGCGGCCTGGGCCTGACGCCCGAGGTGCAGGACACGGTGTCGATCGAGGGCGCCGGACTCTCGGCCAGCGCGGGCGGCTCGAGCCTGGCCCGGGTCCGCAACGTGATCGCCACGATCCCGGGCGCCGGCTCCACCGGCCGCGTCTTCCTGGTCGCCCACTACGACTCGGTGCAGGTCGGGCCGGGCGGCAACGACGACGCGGCCGGCGCCTCGGCGATCCTCGAGACGGCCCGGGCCCTGCTCGCGGCCCCACGCCTGCGCAACGACGTGGTGCTGGTGCTGACCGACGGCGAGGAGGCCTGCCTCTGCGGGGCCAAGGCCTTCGTCGACCAGCATCCGCTGGCCCGCGACGGCGGGGTGGTGCTCAATCTCGAGGCGCGCGGCAGCAGCGGACCGGCGATCATGTTCGAGACGTCGGCCGGCAACGGGAAGCTGGTCGAGGCGTACAGCCACGCGGCCAAGCCGGTCGGCACGTCGTTCGCGGTCGAGATCTACCGGATCATGACGAACGACACCGACTTCACGGCGTTCCGCAAGTCCGGCTTCGCCGGGCTGAACGCGGCCTACATCGACGGCGCGGCGGTCTATCACGGGCCGACCGACCTGCCCTCGGCCATGGACCGCGACAGCCTGCAACACCACGGCGACAACACCCTCGCGGTGGTGCGCGAGCTGGGCGGGCGCGACATCGCCGCGCTGAAGGTCACCGGCGGCGAGGACGCCACCTACTTCCCCGCGCCCGGCCTGCTGGTGCGCTATCCGGGCTCGCTGGTCCGGCCGATCGCCGTCCTGGCGGTGCTCGCGGTCGCGGCGCTGGCCTGGCTGGCGCGCCGCCGGGGCCTGATCACCGCCCGGCGGGCGCTCGGCGCAGGCGCGCTGACCCTCGTGCCGATCGTGCTCGCCCCGGTGCTGGCCCAGGTGCTCTGGTTCCTGATCACGCTGATCCGGCCCGAGTACTCGGCGATGCCGATCGACCCGTACCGGCCGGGCTTCTACCGGCTGGCCGTCGTCCTGCTGGCCGCGGCGGTGGTGATCGTCTGGTTCGCACTGCTGCGCCGGCGCCTGGGCCCGGCCGCGCTGGCTGTCGCCGGGCTGGGCTGGCTCGCTGTGCTCGGCGCGGTGCTCGCCGCGTTCGTGCCCGGCGGTTCCTACCTGGCCGCCCTGCCCGCCTTGGCCGGCGCGGTGGCCGGGCTGATCGCGGTGGCCACCCGGGGCTGGCTGCCGGTGATCGCGGTGACCGCCGGCGGTGCGGTGGCGACCCTCGTTCTGGCGCCCACCATCCTCATGCTCTTTCCGGCGCTCGGCATGGGCCTGGGCGCGGCCGGCGCCTTCCTCACCGTGTTGCTCGGGCTCGCCCTGCTGCCGGTGATCGACCTGCTCCACCCGGTGGCGGCCGGCGGTCAGTTCGGCCTCGCGGCGCTGCGCGCCCGCCGGCTGGGCGCGTTGCCGTCGCTCGCTGCCGTCGTGGCGGTGCTGCTGTGTGCCGGCGCCGGCCTCGCCACCGACCGGTTCGACGACGACCGTCCCGCCCTGACCCAGTTGATGTACGCGATGGACGCCGACACCGGCGCCGCCCGCTGGATCAGCGACGAGACCGACGTCCAGCAGTGGACCGGGCAGTACGTCTCGGGCGACCCGCACCGGATCGACGACACGATGCCCGCCTTCGGTCCCGAGCAGGTGCGCACGGGCGACGCGCAGGCCGCCGACCTGCCCGCGCCCCAGCTCACCGTCGAGTCGGACTCCCGCTCGGGCGAGACCCGCAGCCTGACGCTCCGCCTGCGGCCGCAGCGTCAGGCCCGGCTGGTCACCCTGCACGTGCCGGGCGACGTCAAGGTCGAGTCGGCCACGGTCGAGGGCCGGCCGGTGCCGGTGCACACGCCCGGCTTCGGCTTCGCCTTCCACGCCCCACCGGCCGACGGCATCGAGGTCGAGCTGACCCTGCGCGAGGCCGGCCCGGTGCGATTCCGGGCCATGGACGCCAGCGACGGCCTGAGCGGGCTGCCCGGCTTCCGGCCCCGCCCGGCTGGCGTCGGCATCGTCGGCTCACACACCAGCGAGATGCTGGCGGTCGCCAAGAGTTACACCTTCTAGCGGCCTCGGCCGCGGCGGCCGGTCGACTCGTTGTGGCGGAAGTGGACGAAGAGCCGGCCCCAGTTGTCGCCGTCCTTCTCGACCCGGTGGTAGAGCTGCTTGATCTCCTTCTGGTCGAGGAAGCGCAGCACCTTCTTCTTCAGCGCGCCGCTGCCCTTGCCCGGGATGATCTCGACCATGCTGGCCTTCTTCTGCACCGCCTCGTCGATGATCCCGCGCAGCGCACGGTCGATCTCCTGGCCCCGGTTGAAGATGTCGTGCAGGTCAAGCTTCAGTTTCACGTCTTCGACCTTAAGCGTTCTCGGACTTGCCGAGCCATTCCTCGGCCCGCCGCAGGGCGTCCTGGTAGTCGGCCTGCTGGTTCATCGCTGCGGCCAGGCGCAGGTGGGGCAGCGCCTCGCGGAAGCGGCCGCCCCGCTCCAGGGTGCGGCCGAGCACGTGGTGCGCGTAGTGGTCGGAGGGGTCGTGCTCGACCAGGTGCCGGAGCTGTTCCTCGGCCTTGGTGAGCTGGGCCGAGTTGAAGTAGGCGCGGGCCAGCAACTGGCGCACGGCCGTGTTGTGCGGCTCGGCCTCGACTATCGGCTCGAGCAGGCGGGCGGCGCCCAGCGGATCCCCGGACTCGAAGAAGAAGGTGGCTCGGCGGTACTCCTCGAGAAGATCCACGTGCGCGCTCCTCACCTCGGCGGCCTCTCTAACGCTGGCACAACAACGCGCCGGCGGCGAGTGTTCCGATGATCCAAGCTTCCCGACAAAACGGCTCATACAGCAACCCAGCCAGCAGACAATGCCTGATGTGGGGGACTTTCCGAGCCATCTCGTGACCGCGCCGGCCCGTCCACGATCCGGGCGATTCAAGGCGACCGTGATCGGTGTCTTCGTGTTCGGTCTGTGCCTGCTGCTGGCCGGTGGCACGGCCGCGCCGGCGTTGACCTCGCCGGCGTTTCTGATCTCGGGGGTGCGGGAGATCCCGTCGCCGCCGCAGGGCACCTCGTGGGCGCCGTCGCCCCGCACAGCCGACGGGCTGCGGATGGTCGCCAGCACCGACGGCCAGGAGTTCCAGCTGCACACGGCCGGTGGCGACCGAACCTTCCTGCCCGGCGTCGACCTGGGCGACACCACGCCCGGCCACCTGCCCGGCAAGGGAGCGATCTCGGCCGCGCAGTACCGGGCCTGGTTCGCCGCGATGGGCTGGCTGGGCCTGCGCGTGGTGCGGATCTACGAGATCCACCCGCCCGCGTTCTACGAGCAGCTCGCCGCCTGGAACCAGGCCAACCCCGACCGCCCGCTCTACCTCGTCCAGGGTGTCCGGCTGCCCGACGAGACGTACGTCAAGAAGCGCAACCTGTTCGACAAGCCGTTCACCGACGCCTTCCGCCGCGAGCTGCGGGCGGCCGCGCAGGCGGTGACCGGCGAACTGACCCGGGACGCGACCTTCGGTCAGGTCGGCGGCGCCTGGACCACGGACGTCACGCCGTGGCTGGCCGGTTGGATCATCGGTCGCGAGATCGACCCGGGCGCGGCGGCCGCGTCCGACCGGCGCAACGCTTCGGTGCCGCGCTTCACCGGTCGCTACTTCCGGAACACGCCCAAGTCGACGCCGACCGAGCGCTGGCTGGCCGCGCGCATGAACGACCTGGCCGGGTACGTCGCCCGGCACGGTGTGAGCCAGCCGATCGCGTTCGTGAACTGGCCGACGACCGATCCGCTGCGCCACCCGCAGGAGCCGCTCCCGCAGGAGGATCTGCTGCCGATCGACGCCAACCACGTGCTGCCCACGGCGGACTGGCCGGCCGGGACGTTCGCGAGCTACCACGCGTACCCGTTCTATCCGGACTTCCTGCGGCACGAGCCGGACC
Source organism: Paractinoplanes hotanensis (assembly GCF_023717965.1). Lineage (NCBI taxonomy): Bacteria > Bacillati > Actinomycetota > Actinomycetes > Micromonosporales > Micromonosporaceae > Paractinoplanes > Paractinoplanes hotanensis. The sequence continues at coordinate 142,853 of NZ_JAMQOL010000044.1, forward strand.
TGCTCGATTACGAGTACGAGGGGCATGCCGACCCGTACGCCGGCTACCTGGCCGACCTGCGCCGGCATCACGCCACCATGCCCACGCTGATCACCGAGTTCGGTGTGCCGTCCTCGATCGGGTCGGCCCACAACGCGCCGCTCGGCCGCTCGCAGGGCGATCACAGCGAGCAGGCGGCGATGCGCATCAACGCCGACCTACTACGCATGATCAAGGATCAGGGCCTGGGCGGCGGGTTCGTCTTCAGCTGGACCGACGAGTGGCACCGCTACACCTGGAACACGGCCGGTCGGCAGGACTGGACCCGCCGGCAGCTCTGGCACGATCCGCTCACCAACGAGCAGTACTTCGGGCTGCTGGCGATGGACGCCGACGGCGCTCCCGACGCCGCTGATCAGCAGTTGCTCGACTCCGACGGCTGGCCGGCGCGCAAGGTCACGGCCCGGGTCGACGAGGAGTACCTGCACCTGGAGGCGGAGCTGGCCGACTCGGCGCCGGGCTCGATGATGGTCATGTTCGACGTTCTTCCGGCCGTGACCGGTACGCCCATGATCGGCAGCGGCGACCGGCGACCGGACGCTGTTTTCGCGCTCAACCTGATCGGGCACGACGGGCAGGCGTACCTACGGAGCCAGCTCGACCCGGTGAAGCTCGACTTCTCGGTCCCGGCCTCGAAGCGGGGTTCCGCCCCGGCCGGCTGGAACGTCTTCGAGCTGGTCGTCAACCGGGCGATCACGGTGCCACGGACGGGCGTAAGGCTGCCGGTCGAGCTGCAGAACGCCGGCCGGTTGATCCACGGCTCGTGGGATCCCGAGGATGACGAGGCGGACAGCCGGGCACTCTGGGAACTCGACGGCAACCACCTGGCCGTACGCGTGCCGTGGGCGATGCTCGGGTTCGCCGACCCGTCGGCGCACCGGGTGGGAGTTCCGAAGAACGGAAAGCTCACTACCCAGGTCAGCCCGGGTGTGACCGTGTCCTTCACCGCCTCGGGCACCGACCAGGTGGTCGGCCAGGTCCGATGGTCGAACTGGAACCGGCCGTACTACTCCGAACGGCTCAAGCAGGGGGCGGCGAATCTTCGGGACGCGGCGCTCGTGGCGACGGGCGGCGGCTGAGGCTCAGGATCGTCGTCCCGCCGGCGATCAGCAGTGCGCCCAGCGCGATCAGCATGACGGGACTCCGGCCCGGCCGGTACGGCTGCGGGTAGCCCGCGCCCCAGCAGAAGACCTCACCCGACTCGGTCAGCGCGCAGGTGCTGTCGCCGTCGGCCACCAGTTGCACGACCTTCTGGCCGAGGCCCACCTCGACGAGCCCGTCATCGGCCCGGGCCGGCGCGGCCACCAGGACCGACGTCACCACGACGGCCAAGATCGCCACTACCGGTCGCCTGATCGTCATGCAAGCATTATGGGCGTTTTATACGCTTTCGGGTCTTCGACACGCGCCCGCATCCGGCCGGCGGCTGTGCTGATTCTCAGCCCTTTCGGTGCGCGCCAGTCACAGCTGGTACACAGGGACGGGAAAGCAAGCACATAGCGTTGCCCGCGACAGTTGGGGCATGACGATGGCGAACTCAGATTCCGGCGCCGACCTCCGCCGGCCCGACGGGGGTCCCGTCCGGGTCCTCGTGGTCGACGACGAGCCGACGCTGGCCGAGCTGCTCTCGATGGCTTTGCGCTACGAGGGCTGGGACGTCAAGAGCGCGGGCGACGGGCAGACCGCCGTGCGCACCGCCCGCGACTTCCGCCCGGACGCCGTCGTCCTCGACATGATGCTGCCCGACATCGACGGTCTCGAGGTGCTGCGCCGGCTGCGCGGCGAGACGCCCGAGGTGCCCGTGCTCTTCCTGACGGCCAAGGACTCGGTGGAGGACCGGGTCGCCGGCCTGACCGCCGGCGGCGACGACTACGTCACCAAGCCGTTCAGCCTGGAGGAGGTGGTGGCCCGGCTACGCGGCCTGATGCGGCGGATGGGCCACTCCCCCCTGCGCACCGAGTCGGAGCTGATTGTCGGCGACCTCACCCTGGACGAGGACAGCCACGAGGTGCGCCGCGGCGGTGACCTGGTCACCCTCACCGCCACCGAGTTCGAGCTGCTGCGCTATCTGATGCGCAACCCGCGTCGGGTGCTGAGCAAGAGCCAGATCCTCGACCGGGTCTGGAACTACGACTTCGGCGGCCAGGCCAACGTGGTCGAGCTGTACATCTCGTACCTACGGAAGAAGATCGACGCGGGCCGCTCGCCTATGATCCACACGATGCGCGGAGCCGGCTATGTCCTCAAACCCGCGGACTGAGAGGCACCCGGCGCGCTGGCGCAGCCCGGCCGGCTGGCCGCTGCGCACCCGGATCGTGGCGATCATCATCGTCCTGCTCACGGTCCTCGGGCTCGCGGTCGGCGGCACGGCCTACTTCTTCCTGCGCAACACGCTCTACACGCAGCTCGACGCCAAGCTCGACCAGACCGGCAACCCGTTCCACAACCGCGGCAACGGTGGCCCGCCGCCGTCCTTCGACCGCGACAAGCCGTTCGGCGGCGCGGAACAGGGCTCGATCATCGTCACCTACTCCAACCCGGCGGACGTGCACGGCGGCCGGATCGTCACGATCGAGGACGACGGCTACGCCGAGATCGCGTACGAGGCCCTCAGCGACACCGCCGCGGCCGAGCTCACCGCCATCCCGCCCGACGGCACCAAAAACGACATCACCCTCGACGGCTACGGCTCGTACCGGGTCGTCGCACTGGCCACGTCGAGCGGCGACATCCGGGTGGTGGCGCTGTCGCTCAAGAACACCAACTTCACCTTGCTGCGCGTCGCGCTGGTCACCGGGGGCGCCGTGCTCATCGCGCTCGGGATCGCCGGCTGGGCCGGTGCGCTGATCGTCCGCCGTACGCTGGCCCCGCTGGATCGGGTGGCTGCCACCGCGACCAAGGTCTCCGAACTGCGGCTCGACCGCGGCGAGGTGCGGCTGGCCCAGCGCGTGCCCGAGCGCGACACCGACCCGCGCACCGAGGTGGGCCAGGTCGGCGTCGCGCTCAACCGGATGCTCGACCACGTCGGCAACGCGCTCGAGGCCCGGCACGCCAGCGAGATGCAGGTGCGCCAGTTCGTCGCCGACGCCAGCCACGAGCTCCGCACGCCCTTGGCCGCCATTCGCGGGTACGCCGAACTCAGCCGCCGCAGCCGGGTCCCGATCCCCGACGAGATCGCCCACGTGCTCGGCCGCGTCGAGTCCGAGGCCAGACGGATGACCGGGCTCGTCGAGGACCTGCTGCTGCTGGCCCGCCTCGACGCCGGCCGGCCGCTCGCGCACGACCCGGTCGACCTCAGCATGCTGGTCGTCGACACGGTCAGCGACGCGCACGCCACCGGCCCCCGCCACTACTGGCAGCTCGACCTGCCCGAGGAACCGGTCATCGTGATCGGCGACGGCGCCCGACTGCACCAGGTGCTGGCGAACCTGCTGGCCAACGCGCGCACGCACACCCCGGAGGGCACGACGGTCACGGTCGGGGTCGCCTCGACCGGCGGCGCGGCCGTGCTGCGGGTCACCGACGCCGGGCCCGGAATCCCCGCCGCGCTGCAACCGCACATCTTCGAGCGTTTCGCCCGCGGTGACAGCTCCCGATCCCGGGCCGCCGGCAGCACCGGGCTGGGCCTGTCGATCGTGCACGCGGTGGTCACCGCGCACGGCGGACGCGTCTCGGTCGAGAGCCGGCCCGGCCGTACGACCTTCACCGTCGAGCTGCCGTCGGGTCCCGCCGCCGGTGTCCCACCAGCTGAGCAGTTCGCCCAGATCGCTCCGCCGCCGAACTGAGGCGCTATGCTGACCGACATGTCTCGCTGGTATTCGTGGTTTAGTGGGCCGGCTCGCGCCGGTGCCTCAGCCATGACCTGAGACACCCCGCCAGAGCCGGCCCGGGCAGCGACATGACGTCGCTGCCTTTTTGTTTGCCGCCGGCTCTCACCGTGGGCGCCGGCGTCAGGAGTGGAGACCCACCGTGACTGCCCCCGAGGTTCAGCGCGTCCGCGACCAGCGCATCGAGAAAGTCGTGCCGCTGATGAGTCCGGCCCTGCTGCACCACGAGCTGCCGCTGACCAGCGAGTTGCACGACACCGTGCTCGACGGCCGGCGCCAGGTCGAAGACGTGCTCAACCACCGAGATCCGCGGCTGCTGGTCGTCGTCGGACCGTGCTCGGTGCACGACCCGGCCGCCGCCGGCGAGTACGCCTCGCTGCTGTCGTCCGCCGCCGAGCGCTTCGCGGACGACCTGCTGATCGTGATGCGGGTCTACTTCGAGAAGCCGCGCTCCACCGTCGGCTGGAAGGGCCTGATCAACGACCCCACGCTGGACGGCGCCGGCGACGTCGGCGCCGGCCTGCGCATCGCCCGCAAGCTGCTGCTCGAGATCGTCGGCCGCGGCCTGCCGACCGCCGTCGAGTTCCTCGATCCGATCACCCCGCAGTACATCGCGGACACCGTGGCCTGGGGTGCGATCGGCGCCCGGACGGTCGAGTCACAGGTCCACCGGCAGCTCGCGTCCGGCCTCTCGATGCCGATCGGTATGAAGAACCGCCCCGACGGCAGCATCGCCACCGCCATCGACGCCATCCAGGCGGCCGAGGTGCCGCACGTCTTCCCCGGCATCGACTACTCGGGCACCCCGGCCATCCTGCACACCGCCGGCAACCCCGACACCCACCTGGTGCTGCGCGGTGGCGGCGGCCGGCCCAACTACAGCGCGGCCGACGTGGCCGGCGCCCTCGACCTGCTGCGCCAGGCCGGCCTGCCGGAGCGGCTCGTGATCGACTGCTCGCACGGCAACAGCGGCAAGGACCACCTGCGCCAGCCCGTGGTCGCCGACGACGTCGCGGGCCAGATGGAAGCCGGTCAGCGCGGCATCAGCGGCGTCATGCTCGAGAGTTTCCTCGTGCCCGGACGGCAGAACCTGGGCGGCGAGCTCACGTACGGGCAGTCCGTGACCGACGCCTGCATGGGCTGGGACCCGACCGTCGAGGTGCTGGAGCGGCTCGCGACCGCCGCGGCCAAGCGGCGCGCTCTGCTCAGCTGAGCCGCGTCCCTTCGACGGCGCCTCCCTTTGACGGCGCCCCCCCCCTTTGACGGCGCCGGATTCACAGCCGGGGCACAGGGTCGGCATAACGGCGGGACAGGGCCGGCGTCGAATGTTGTCGAGGTAAAAGTCCGCTTTTCTGTGGAGAGCCTCGATGACGACGACGTTGCCCGTCCCGCCGCCGGTCGCGCCCGACCGGCCGGCGCCACCGCCGGCCCGGCGCGCGGCCGACCCCGCCTGGGTTCGCCCCGCTCTGCTGGCATTGCTGCTGGTCACCGGCGTGCTCTACATCTGGGGCCTGAACCGGAACGGCTGGGCCAACGCCTTCTACTCGGCCGCCGTGCAGGCCGGCTCGGAGAGCTGGAAGGCGTTCTTCTTCGGCTCGTCCGACGCCGCCAACTCGATCACGGTCGACAAGACGCCGGCCGCGCTGTGGGTGATGGCGCTGTCGGCCCGAATCTTCGGGGTCAACGCCTGGAGCATCCTGGTGCCGCAGGCGCTGATGGGCGTGGCCGGCGTGGGCCTGCTCTTCGCCACAGTGCGCCGCTGGTACGGCCCGGCCGCCGGCCTGATCGCGGGCGCGGTGCTCGCGCTGACCCCGATCGCCGTGCTGATGTTCCGGTTCAACAACCCGGACGCCCTGCTCGTGCTGCTCATGGTGGCGGGCGCCTACGCGACCGTACGGGCCGTCGAGAACGGCTCGACCAAGTGGATCATGTTGGCCGGCGTCTTCGTCGGCTTCGGCTTCCTGGCCAAGATGCTGCAGGCCCTGCTCGTGGTGCCGGCGTTCGCGCTGGCCTACCTGATCGCCGGGCCGCCCAAGCTGGGCAGGCGCATCGGGCAGTTGCTGCTCTCGGGCGTCGCGCTGGTCGTCTCGGCCGGCTGGTACATCGCGATCGTCGAACTGGTGCCCGCCTCGATGCGGCCCTACATCGGCGGCTCACAGAACAACAGCCTCCTCGAGCTCACGCTGGGCTACAACGGACTCGGCCGGCTCAACGGGGACGAGACCGGCAGCGTCGGCGGCGGCGGCACGGGCGGCGGCGGGATGTGGGGCTCGACCGGGCTGACCCGCATGTTCGACTCCTCGCAGGGTGGCCAGATCTCGTGGTTGCTGCCGGCAGCGCTGATCCTGCTGGTGGCCGGGCTGGTCGTCACGGCGCGGCGTGCGCGGACGGACCGGCAGCGGGCCGGGCTCGTGCTGTGGGGTGGCTGGCTGCTGATCACCGGGCTGGTGTTCAGCTTCATGCAGGGCATCTTCCACGCGTACTACACCGTTGCCCTGGCCCCGGCGATCGGCGCCGTGGCCGGCATGGGGGCGGCGCTGCTCTGGCGCAGCCGTTTCCTGGGCCGGGTGACGCTGGCGGTGGCCGTGGCGGTCACCGCGTGGTGGTCGTATCACCTGCTCGCGCGTAGTCCCGACTTCCTGCCGTGGCTGCGGTGGGTGGTGCTCATCGGCGGGCTGGTGGGCGCGGCGGCGCTGCTCGTCACCCTTCGCCTGCCGGCTCGGGTCGCTGCGCTGGCGGCGGGGGTCTCGCTGGCCGCGGTGCTTGCGGGTCCCACCGCGTACGCGGTGCAGACCGCGTCGGAGGCGCACACGGGTTCCATCCCCTCGGCCGGCCCAGCGGTGGCGGGCGGCTTCGGCGGCGGGCCCGGCCGCGGTGGTCGCGGTGGCTTCCCCGGGGGCGGCCAGGGCGGCTTCCCCGGCGGCAACGGCGGCTTCCCTGGCGGCTCGCCCGGCGGCGCCCAGAACGGCGGCGCCCAGAACGGCGGCGCCCAGAACGGCGGCGCCCAGAACGGCGGCGCCCAGAACGGCGGCGCTCAGAACGGCGGCGCTCAGAACGGCGGAGCCGGCAACGGAACCGGGCAAAACGGCGGGACCGGGCAGAACGGCATCGGTGGCACGCAGGGTGGCGGGTTCGGCGGCCGTGGCACCGGTGGTGGCGGCATGGGCGGTTTGCTCGACGCCGCGACGGTCAGCGACGAGATGAAGGCCCTGCTGGAGTCGAACGCCGACCAGTACACCTGGGTGGCGGCCGCAGTCGGTTCCCAGAGCGCGTCGGGCTACCAGTTGGCGACCGGCGACCCGGTGATGGCGGTCGGCGGCTTCAACGGCAGCGACCCCTCCCCCACGCTGACCCAGTTCCAACAGTACGTGGCCGAGGGCAAAATCCACTACTTCATCGGCGGCGGCGGTTTCGGCGGCGGCCGCGGCGACTCGGGCGGCAGCAGCGCCAGCTCCGAGATCGCGACCTGGGTCGCTGAGAACTTCACCGCCCAGACCGTAGGCGCCACCACGGTCTACGACCTGACCCAGCAAACAGGAACCGCCTGACCACCACCCACAGCGCATCCGGGGAGCCGGCCGCCTCATCGGTCGCACACCACCCCATGTGCATCACCGAATCGGCCGGCTTCCCCACGGGAGCCGGCCGATCGCTTCTGCCCCGACCCACTTTCGCCCTCGGACACGCCACCCGAACCTCATGCCGCCGCAAACCGCGTCCCCTCGCAGGTCGAGCCACACCTCCACCGCCCGCCGGGTTTCACAGGTGCGGGACAGGGTGGTCACAAAGCGCGCTTATCCCGCGAGATCACTGTTGGGGCATGAGCCTTTCGACGCAGCCGGCGCACGCCGCGGCCCCGATCCGATTCGACTCCCCGGTGCTCGACGTGGTCGTTCCGGTCTACAACGAAGAGGTCGACCTCGAGCCGTGCGTGCGGCGCCTGCATGCGTACCTGAGCGCCTCGTTCCCCTACCGCTTCCGCATCACGATCGCGGACAACGCCAGCACCGACTCGACGCCCGCGGTGGCCGGCCGGCTCACGTACGACCTACCCGAGGTGGCGTCGGTGCGCCTGACCGAGAAGGGCCGGGGCCGCGCCCTCAAATACGTGTGGACCCAGTCCGACGCGGCCGTGCTGGCCTACATGGACGTGGACCTGTCGACCGACCTGGGCGCGCTGCTCCCGCTGGTGGCGCCCCTGATCAGCGGCCACTCCGACCTGGCCATCGGCTCCCGCCTGGCCCGCGGATCCCGGGTCGTCCGAGGTGCGAAGCGCGAGTTCATCTCACGCGGCTACAACCTGATCCTGCGCGGCGCCCTGGCCGCCCGCTTCACCGACGCCCAGTGCGGTTTCAAGGCGATCCGCTCGGACGTGGCCGCCCGCCTGCTGCCGATGGTCGAGGACACCGGCTGGTTCTTCGACACCGAGATGCTGGTGCTGGCCGAGCGGGCCGGACTGCGCATCCACGAGGTCCCGGTCGACTGGGTGGACGACCCCGACAGCCGGGTCGACATCGTCGCCACCGCCGTGGCCGACCTCAAGGGGATCGTGCGGCTGTTGCGCGCCTTCGGCTCCGGGAGGCTGCCGCTGGCCGCCCTGCGCGACCAGTTGGGCCGCGACCCGCTCCCCATGGCCGGAGTGCCCGCCGGCCTGACCGGCCAGCTGATCCGCTTCGCCGCCGTGGGTGTCGCCAGCACCCTCGCCTACCTGGCTCTCTACGCCGCGCTGAGGCTGGGGCTCGGTCCACAATGGGCGAACTTCGTAGCCCTGCTGCTCACCGCGGTCGCCAACACCGCAGCCAACCGCCGCCTGACCTTCGGCGTACGAGGCAATGCCGGCGCCTGGCGTCACCAGACCCAGGGCCTGATCGTCTTCGGCGTGGGCCTCGCCCTGACCAGCGGAGCCCTGGCGATCCTGGACGCCCTGCACTCGGCCCCGGCCAAGCCGGTGGAACTGGCCGTCCTGGTGACAGCCAACCTACTGGCCACGGCAGTCCGCTTCCTGCTGCTCCGCATCTGGGTCTTCCGCTCACGCCACCCGGCCAAGAACCCGGCCTGAGCCGCACCATCGCGCCGCCGACGTCGAGCACCCCGACCGGGGGACTCGCCATGACCTGGTGCGCCGCGAAGAAGCAGCATCGCGTCGAACGGGCTCCGACCAGGGCCCGGTTACCGCCGAGGTCGCGCCCGCGACCGGGGGCATCCTCGGCACCGGCCCGCAGGAAAGAAGGCCACCGGCACCACGGGAACGGGCCACACCGCTGCCCAGGCACCGCGGACAGCAAAGCTCGCGACACCGCCCGCACCACGCGAACACGACGCCGATGGCCCAGCATCGTGGACGGCGACGCTTGCGGCTGATCACGCCGACCGAGCGACGCGGAGTCTCAGTGGGGCGGCCTCACAGCTCCGGCGGGAGCTGATCGGGCCGGGCCTGCCGCAGGGACGTGCCGATCGGCACGTGGAGCGGCCTCACAGCTCCGGCGGGAGCTGGTCGGGGGTTATGCGGCGGGGGCGGCCGGGTGGGCGGCGGAGGACGGCGGCCGCGACGACCACGGTGGCGAAGAAGGCGGCTGCGGCCGCTGCTATCCACCAGCCGAGGACGCCGAGGATCAGGGCGGCGATCCAGATGACGGCGGCGGTGAGGATCAGGGACAGGGATGGGCGTCTGGGACGCGGGGGCTCCAGGCGGCCGCTGGTCATGCGGGCGCAGAACTCGGGGTCGTCACGGCGGAGCTGGCGCTCGAGCTGCGCCAGGCGTCGGCTGTCTTCCCTGCTCAACATGTCGCCACCTCTGGTCGGGCCGCGGCCACACTCAATCGGACGACATGCCTCCGATCAATGCCATTGTTACTCACACGTTGCCTTCCGGATACCACCAGAATTCCGGGCCGCCCACTGGACGGGACAAACCCGCCCGGCCGTTCCCGACCAGCACCGCCCGATCCCACCTGGTGGACCGGGGAGCGGCGCGGCTATTCGAAGGTGACCGTGGCCTCGGGGACCTCTCGGGCACGGGCCACCTCAGCCGCTTCGTTTTCGATCTGTCTGCGGCGCGGGGCGGAAAGCGAGGCGAACGCCGTGACGGTCAGGGCGACCCGTTTACGGCCGGAGATCTTGGCTCGCCACACGCCCGCGATCTCGCCGTCGAGCAGGAGGGCGCCGGGATTGCCGAGGGTGCGCCAGACTTCTTTCTGCTGCGCGCGGTCGGGCACCAGGAGGTCGCGGTCGCGTGCTTGGAGCAGAGGGTCCATCGGCGGGACGAAACGTGCCCCGGCCTGCGGGGACGCCGACCTCAGAGCCTTGACCGCGCCGGCCGGGAGCCAGGCCCGGCGGCCCTCGACGGTGACCTCGGTCAACTGGTCGGCGGGCCAGACGGACTTCATCTCGGCGGTGGAGCTGCCCAGGTATTTTCCGACCTCGAGCGGGCCGGCCGGGCCCAGGAAGCGCAGGTACGTAAGGATCAACTCGGTGATGCCGACGTTGGCCGCCGGGCGCGGTGGCGCGTCGGGGATCGGGCCCAGCATCGCGTCGCGGCCGCGGGACTGGACCTCGACGCCGCCGGACAGGCCGGCATGCTGCCACACGTTGCCGGCGATGTGCCGGGCACCGCAGCTGCGGCAGTCGTAGGTCAGGGAGCGCGGCACCCGCTTGCTCACCTGGGTGCTCACCTCGCCGCGAGGCATCGACTCGTGCACGACCGCTCGGAACGCTTCGGCGGTGACGCGGAACGCCTCGATGCCGAGCTTCATGCCCTCGGGAATCTGGCCGCTCTTGATGCGCGCCGAGGCGTCGGCGTCGCTGATCGGCCACAGCTGTTTCACCAGGGCGGTCAGGTCGGCCCGGCGATGCCGATGGGGCGCGCCGCGGGCCGCCCAGACGGTGATCAGGCGATTGTCAGCCGTGTCGGCGCTGGTGCGCGCGGACAGCGCGACCTCGGCCGAGCCGGGCGTGTATTCCTGCACGCCGAGATCGAGAACCGGCAGGTCGGCCGGGCGGGCGGAACCGCGCTCGGCCAGGCCCAGCGCGGCCACCCGATAGGCCATTGCTTGCGCACGGTCGACGTTGACCACGGCACCCCCTCGAAGGCTTACGTGCGACGACCGTACCGCCGGGATGCGACATTCTTCTGCCGATCGCGGCGGCTGTCGGCCTGCCCCTCGACCAGTTCCCAGGTGTCCAGCCGGCTCGAACCGTGCGGGCCTTCCTGCAGGATCGGCGCCTCACCGGTGAGCCGGTAGCCGCAGCGCCGGGCCACGGCCGTGCTGCTCACGTTGCGCGGATCTATCCGCAGTAGAAGGCGGCCCAGGTGGAGGCTGTTCTGGGCGTACGCCGAAAGAAGTGACAAGGCGCCCGACGCGAGCCCGCGCCGCCGCTCCCGGACGTCGACCAGATAGCCCAGTTCGGCCTCCTTGAGGCCGAGGTCTACACCGAAGAGCAGGACCTCGCCGACCGGTCGCCCGCTGTCGGCGACGATCGCGAGCTGGATCCGCTGACCACTGACGCGATTCTGATAGCAGCGTTTCAAATAGGCGATCCCGGCCTCGACGTCGAACGGCGACGGCATCGGCGACCACCGGGCGATCTCGGGCTCGTCGAGCATGCGTACCAGGTCATCGAGGTCTTCGGACCGCCATTCGCGCAGGGTTATGCCATCCCCCGTCAGTGTGAGCGGGAAAGGGAGACGGCTTCCGGCCATCACTGAATCCTGCCCGTAAGGACCGGTTCCGGCCAGTAGCGCAGGATATGAAGCCGATGAGTGATTGGTCATGCCCGGAACGTCGGATACCCGCTACCCCGCGCGACGGATCCGCGAGATGATGCCCGCATCCCGCCCGGATCAACCGATCTCTGACCAATGTGGAGGGTGCGCGGATGGGTTGATCCGACTAGTCGTAACGTAGTTGCTGTGGAGGAACAAACCACGGCGGCGACCCGGCGGGGTGAGACCTATGCCGGGCGTTCACGCGAGCAACGAGCCAGCGAGCGGCGGGCTCGGATCTTGGCGTCGGCGGTGCACCTCTTCGGCACCCGCGACTACGAGGATGTCACCGTCGCCGACGTCTGCACCGGCGCCAAGGTGTCCAAACGGTACTTCTACGAACACTTCGACGACCGGGCCGACCTGCTGCTGAAGGTCAACCGCGAGCAGAACGAGTGGCTGCTCCGCGGTGTCGCGGCGTCCGTCCCCGAGAAGCCGGCGACCCTCGCGGAGCTGTTCCGGCCCGCCCTGCACACCCTGGTCACCATGCTGCGCAACCACCCGGAAAGCGCCCGCGTGATCTATGTGAACGCGCCCCGCATGGAGACCCGGCGACGCGGGGTGCTGCGCGAGGACGCCCAGTTCGTCGACGCCGTGCTGAGGCGGGCGGTGGGCACGCCCAAAGACCAGATCGGGTACGACCGGACGCTGCTGGCGCTGGTGGCCGGCCTCAGCGAAGTGCTGATCGACTGGATCTCGCACGACATGGCCGGCGACCCGGAGCACCTGGCCGAGCACCTCACCGGCATCGCCCTGGCCCTCACCGCCACCGCAGCCGACCTCTAGCGCCGACGCGGCCGGGCTCACCGACAAGCAACGGGCGAGCGAAGCCGACAAGCAACAGGCGAGCGAAGCCGACGTCAGAGTTTGCGCGCGGTGATCTCCATTCCGGCCGCCCGCAGGCGGTTGACCAGCGCGTCGCCCAGGGCCGTGGCCGGGGTCAGCACACCGCCCGGCGACGGCGGCAGCGACTCGCGGTCGTGGACCAGCACCAGCGCCGACTCGGCGAGCATGACGGCGGTGGCCGCGTAGCCCGGGTCGCCCTGGGCACGGAAACGTGCCGTGTAGTGGGCGCCGGTCGTCGTGGTGGTGAAGAAGTCGAAGGTGAAGTGGCCGTCACGCTGTGCCTGCGGGCTGGGGCCGCTGCCGGGCTTGGGGAGCACCCGGTCGAGCACGAACCTGGTCGGCGGCAGCATCATCCCGGCGACCAGCGCGCCGAGCCCGAGCTTGAGGCCGTTGGCGATCAGCGGCGAGAGCGGCGACCGGCCGACACTCATGGTCTCGCGGTAGCGGAAGCGCCGGCCGTACCGATGGTTGTGCAGGGCGTTGCTGCGGCGCACGACCCGCGTGTTGTAGGACGCCATCACGAAAGGCGCCAGCGTGCCGCGCAGCGAGGGGTGCACGTCGGAACCGCTGACCGTGGCCATGTCGCCCTGCCGGCCCAGGTCGGGTTCGCTGTCGCGGTCGGGGCTCAGCGAATAGGGGCTGGCAGCTACGCGCCGCAGGCGGCGATCGTTCTTGACCACGTCGAGCTGGTGGCGCAGCGTGTCGATGGTGCCGCCGCTGACCCCGCCCCGCAGGCTGGTCACGACCATGGTGGTGTCGGTGAGCTCCCCCGCGCCGTCCGCCGCCACCTGCTGAGCCAGCACGTGCACGCCGATGTCGGACGGGATCGAGTCGAAGCCGCACGAGTGCACGATCCGGGCCCCGGTCGTGCGGGCCCGGTCGTGGTTGGCGTCGATGCTCTGCCGGGCGAACACGACCTCGCCGGTCAGGTCGACGTAGTCGGCGCCGGCCTCGGCGCAGGCCCGGGTCAGCGCCGCGCCGTATTTCAGGTAGGGCCCCACGGTGCTGATCACGACCTGGGTCGAGGCGGCCAGCCGGGCGAGCGCGCCGGTGTCGGCGGCGTCGGCCACGAGGGTGGGCCAGTCGACGCCGAGTTGGTCGCGCACGGCTGCCAGCTTCGTCTCGGACCGCCCGGCCAGCGCGATCCGGGTGCCCGCCGGGGCGTGCTCGGCGAGGTAGCGGGCGGTCAAGGCGCCGACGAACCCGGAGGCGCCGTAGACGACGATTTCATGGTCCCGAACGCGGTCGCTCATGGTGGTGGATTCTCCATCAGCGCCCCCGAAGCCGCTCGGCGGGTTTAGTCTCGATCCGTTTGCAGTCGTACCCATTTGGCCGATGACCTGCACAGATGTGCGATCGGCCCCGCGGGCGGAACGCCGAGTCCAGCCGCCGCCCGCCGGACACCCAACTCACGGCATGGAACGGGGGACCCAGGTTCCTCGGCGCGCTCGTGCGCGCCTCGGGGTGAAGCCGCCATTTCGCGCGGCCGGGCACCTCAGCCCGAACCCGACAGCTGACCTCGTAGGCGTGGAGGGTCTTTCTGTCATGCCACAAATCCACAAGTCCGGCCCGCTCCGTCGCCTCGTGACGGTTCTCGCCGTGCTCACCGGCGCTCTGGTGGGAGCGCCCGCAACGGCGGCTCAGGCCGACGTCAACTGGGATGCCATCGCCCACTGTGAATCGCGGGGCAACTGGAGCATCAACACCGGCAACGGCTACTACGGCGGCCTCCAGTTCAGCCGCCGCACGTGGCGGGCCTACGGCGGATCGCGCTTCGCGGCCACCGCCGACCGGGCGACCCGCGCCGAGCAGATCCAGATCGCCGAACGGGTGCTGGACGGGCAGGGCATCGGCGCCTGGCCGACCTGCGGACGCAGAGCCCGCACTCCGGCGCCGCAGGCCCAGCTCGCCGCCCAGCCGGCCGGACGCTCCTATGTCGTACGCCCGGGCGACACACTCGCCGTGATCGCCGAGCGAACCGACATCGCCGGCGGCTGGCGCGCCCTCTACCGCCTCAACAGCGGCGCCCTGTCGAGCCCGCACCGGATCTTCCCCGGCCAGCGGCTCCGATTCTGAGCCCGGGCCCGCGCACGGGTTCCGTCAGCACAGGTTGAGGGCGTCGTAGCGGACGCGCGCAGTGGGTACCCGGCAGGATTCCAGGCGGCGGACGATCTCGGCGACCGTCGCGGGCGGGCCGCTGACGTAGAAGTCGTGGTCGGGCCACGGGCCGTGGGCGGTCACCAGGTCGGCCACATCGGCCTTGGCCCGCACGATGGTCAGCCACGGGTGACGCCCGGCGAGCAGGTCCAGCGCCCGGCGGTCATAGAAATCCCGGTCGTCGCGCTCGCCGCGGAAGAGGTGGATCCAGCGCGTCCGGTTGAAGCGGGACAACTCCTCGATCAGCGCCTTGGCCGGAGCCAGCCCTGTTCCCGCCGGGACAAAAACCAGATCACGACGCGAGTACGGATCCAGCGTCAGCGATCCCCGCGGTGCGCCCAGCCGCAGCGTGTCGCCCAGCTTGAGCCGATGGACCAGCGCGGCCGACACGCGAGGATCCGCCGGGCCGATGCGGCCGTCCGGACCCGGAAGAGGGCGGGCCGGTGCGCGCACGTGGAACTCGAGCACCTGGTCGAGACGCGGGGCGTTGGCTATCGAGTACGAGGCCGAGCGCCACGGCAGGTACGGGCACTCGATCGGCACATGCTGGCCGGCCCGGAACGGCAGGGGCTGGAACGTCCGGCATCGGAACACGGCGATGTCGGGGCTGCGGCGGTCGTGCTGCACCACCTCGGCCGGCCACCAGTCGGTCGACACCCCTTGCCCCCCGACGTCGGTTCATGGGAGTTCACGGCCAGCGTCGGCGATCTGCGGGATGCACGGCGGACAACGTGTGCGACAGGTTGCCGGGCTGCGCGAAGCGGGCCGCGAGCTCGACCCGGTCGCCGGCAGCAGGCGCTCCTGGCTTCACCCTCGGGGGTCGATGTGAATCTTGGGTGCTGATCCGCTGCGCCGGCCGGCCAGCACCTCGGCCGCCTGGCCGAGCCCGACCGTCTCGGCGACCAGCGGCCGCGGGTCGACAGCCCCGGAAGCGTACGCCTCGATGGTCGCCGCCAGGCCGCCGGATGCGCTCAGAATGCCCGTCACAGTGACGTCCTTCAGCACGGCCTGACGAGTGTCCACCAGGGACGGTTCGGGGGCGAGGCCGATGCAGACGACCCGCCCGCCGGGCTCGACGCGGTCGAGTGCGAACGCCGGCAGCGACACCGCGTTGGTGGCGTCGATGACCGCGTCGTACGGCACGGCCGGCAGTTCGTCGCGCGTCCAGGCGTGGCCGAAGCCGAGAGAGCGGGCGAACGTCAGCGACTCGGCCGTCGCGCCCAGCAGGTGCACGTCGGCCCCGCCGGCCCGGGCGAACATCGCGGCCAGCAGACCGATCGTGCCCGGCCCCATGACCAGCACCGTCCGGCCCGGCGCGGGCTGGGCCGCCCGGACCGCGCGCAGCGCGTTGCCGCCCGGCTCGACCAGCGCCCCCAGGGTGGCGTCGACCTCGCCCGGCAACGCGAACAGCGCCCTCGCCGGCACCGGCAACTGTTCCGCCAGCGCACCGGGCCAGCCCCGGCGGACCCCGATCTCGTAGCGGTCGGCGCAGAGGTGCTGGCGCCCGTTGGTGCAGCGGGCGCACTTGCCGCAGCCGAGCATGGTGTCGCCGGTGACCCGGCGGCCGAGCCACGACGGGTCGACCCCGGACCCGACCGCCGACACGGTGCCGCTCCACTCATGCCCGATACGCACCGGGTACGAGGCGTCGCCGCTGGCCAGATAGGCCATCTCACCGCCCATGAACTCCATGTCGGTGCCGCAGACGCCGGCCCGTTCCACATCCACGACCACTTCGCCGTCCCCGGCCACCGGCGGTTCGACGTCGACGACCTCGGACCGCCCGGGTCCGGTGATCACGAATGCGCGCATGCCTCACAGTCTGCCGCGCCGGCCGGGCCGGCGACCGTGATGCCGCCAACACCCGGGCGGGTCGGGCAGACGGTCAGGCCGGGCCGGGATCGGGTCGCAACAGAACCGCATCGGGCTGTGGCTCACCGGCCGGCTCGCCCGGGGCTGGTCGCGAACGCCGGCGGGTGGACAGGCGGGGCTCGGCCAGCACGACGAGCAGCGCCAGGACGGTCAGCAGGGCGCCGGCCAGAGCCAGGCTGCGCGGGCCGCTCGTGGTCAGCAGGGCGCTGCCCAGCAGGGCGCCACCGGTGATGCCGACGTTGAAGGACGTGGACGTGCCGGCCGAGGCCATGTCGGTCGCACCCGGTGCGACCTCGAGGACCCGGACGCCCAGGACGGAGGCGGCGCCGGCGAGGGCGAAACCGGCCAGGGCGGTGGCGGCGACCGCGGCCGCCTGACCGGTGCCGAAGACGAACAGGGCGCCCAGGGCCACGGCCTGGATCGCGGTGACGGCCAGCCAGCTCGGCCACCCCCACCGGCTCACGACCAGGCCGGCGGCCAGGACGCCGAGCAGCCCGGCCACACCGCGCAGCAGCAGGATCGGGCCCAGGGCCGTGGGTTCGAAGCCGCTCACCCGGGTCAGGAAGGGGTCGATGTAGGTGAAGGCTACGAACGCCCCGGCCACCATGATCGCGGTGGCCACGACCAGCGTGCGGTAGCGGCCTGCGTCGGGGGACGTGCCGCGGTCGGCATCGCCGGCGCCCGGCGGGGACTCGGGCAGCAGGGCCAGCACCACGACCAGGACGACGACGCCGAGCAGGCCCAGGGCCAGGAACGGCAGGCGCCAGCCGCCCTGCTGGCCCAGCCACGTGCCCAACGGCACGCCGACCAGGGGCGCGGTGGAGCTGCCGGCGAACACCATGGACAGAGCGCGGCCGCGCAGATGCCGGGGGAACAGGCCGGCCGCGGCCGGGGTGACGACCGCCCAGAACACGGACTGGCTGACGGCGACCGCCACCCGGGCCGCCAGCAGGGACGGATAGTTCACGGCCAGGGCCGACAGGGCGGTCGCGACGGCGAAGACGGCCAGGAGCACGACCAGCAGGCGACGGCGCGGCCAGGACGCGGTGAGCCGGGTCAGCGGGATCGTGACGACCACGACGACGAGGCCGTACGCCGTCACCAGCAGGCCGATCGACGACTCGCTGACGCCCAGGTCGGACGCCATCGCGGCGAGCAGGCCGATGGGCAGCGTCTCGACCGTGACGTAGAGGAAAGCGCCGAGCGACAACGCCGCCAGAGCGATCCAGGCCCGCGTACGACTCATGCCCCGACGCTATCGGCCGGGACCGACAAAAATCTTGTCGAAAGGGCTTGGCACTCCCTAGGCAGGAGTGCTAAAAAAATACTTGTCGCTGCTGCTCACCGCGGTGATGAGCCACCTCGGAACGAGCCGCACGACCTCGGCGCATTTGATCTGAGCCGAGCGCCACGTGCACCGCCGGAAAGGCCGGCGGGCCGTCAACAGGAGGTGGATCCGTGGTGCTGACTTTTGATCCGTTCCGTGAGTTCGACCGCCTGGCGGGACAGATGCTAGGCGCCTCCAGCGGTGGCGGCGTCGCCCCGATCGCCATGCCGATCGACCTCTACCGCTCCGGTGACCACTTCGTCCTGCACTGCGACCTCGCGGGCATCGACCCCGGCTCGGTCGACGTGGGCGTCGACGGCCGCACGCTGACGATCCGCGCCGAGCGGTCGCAGCGCACCGACACCGACGTGCAGTGGCTGCGCCGCGAGCGGGCGACCGGCACCTTCGAGCGCCGGCTGGCCCTGGGCGACGGCCTCGACCTCGACAACATCGCCGCCACCTGGCAGGACGGCGTGCTGACGCTGACCATCCCGGTGGCCGAGGCCGCCAAGCCGCGGCGCATCGCCATCACCACGGCCGACCGGCGTGACGAGCGGGTGCTCGAAAGCAACGCAGCAGCGGAGTAACAGCCGGGTAGCGGCTATCAAAGGGTGGCGGGCGTCGATCCGTTCGGCCGATCAACGCCCGCCGCCCGCGCCCGTACGATCCCCGACGTGCCTCATCGGATCACGCGAGCAGCGTTGTCGGCCGCCCTCGTCGCGGGCTCGACCGTGTTCGCCCTGAGCGCCCCCGGCCCGGCCTCGGCCGTCGACCTCAAGGCCGCCCTGCCCATCACCTCGTTCGGCGACATCCTCGTCGACGGCGCGAACAAACGGATCTACATCACCGACCCGGCGGCCGGGAAGGTGATCATCACCGGCTACGCGGGGCAGGTCCTGTCGACCGCCACCGGCCTGACCGGCGTGAGCGGGCTCCTGCTGGCCAAGGATGGTGACGTCTATGCCGCAGTCCCCGGGCTGAAGGCGATCACCGCCTTCAACGAGGTCGGCACCCGGATCGCGACCTACGAGGCGTCCACGGACGTGCGTCCCGTCACGCTCGCCGAGGCCGGCGGCAGACTGTGGTTCGGCGAGGCAGACGGCGGGCTGGGCCGGCTGCAACGCGGCGGCGACGACGAGCCCGACCTGATCCCGGACGTCACCACCACCACGTTCGACGAGGCGCCGGCGCTCTCCTCCGCCGGCACCCTGGTCGCCGCCGTCGACCCCTCGGTCACCACCGCCGACGTCACCGTCTTCGACGCCTCGACCACCACCCCGTCCGCCGTCGTCGCCAAGAGCCTCGGCCGCACGCGGGACCTGGTCTTCAACGCCGACGGCAGCCGCCTGCTGGTGGCCGGCCCGCAGAGCCTCGCCCGCGCGGTGAAGCCGGCCGACCTGACCACGGTCCAGAGCTACAGCGCCGGCGCCGACGGCAACGCCGTGGCCGTCAAGCCGGACGGCACCCTGGCCGTCGGCATCGGCGGCACGGCCGGCAAGGCCGTCTCGGTCTTCGCGCCCGGTTCGGCCACGCCCACCAAGCAGTTCACCGTGCAGGGCGGCGGCACGCTGCAGCCGGGTGGCCTGTCCTGGGAGCCCGGCGGCCCGCGCCTGTTCGGCGTCTCAGGCAGCGGCAGCAGCTACACACTGCAGATCTTCGGTGACCCGTCCAAGCTGGCCACCTCGGTGCAGCTGACCGTGCCGGCCAAGGTGGAACTGGGCAGAACGGCCACGATCACCGGCGTCTTCGGCGCGCCCGTTCCGGCTGGGCTGCCCGTGGTCATCACCCGCAAGGACTCGGCCGGCAGTCGCCGGGTCGGGCCACAGACCGTACCCGCGAACGGTCGCTTCTCGATCAGCGACAAGCCGACCCGCAGCGGCACGGTCAGCTACACGGTCGCGCTGGCCGGCAACGCGGACTACTCCCCGGCCAACGCCACGAAGTCCTTCCAGGTCGGCACGATCAAGGCGACGACGCTGACCCTGGACCGCAACGGCAGCACCTTCGCCGCCGGGTCGACGGTGACCTTCACGGCCAAGCTCGGCGCCACCTCGTCGAACCGCTCGGTTGAGATCTGGGCCGACCCGTACGGCTCCGACCAGCCGAACCGCCTGGTGCGCAAGGCCACCGCGAACAGCAAGGGCGTCGTGACGGCGGCGTTCAAGCTGACCCGCACCACGACCATGTCGGCGATCTTCCGCGGCGACAACTTCACCTCGGCCCGCACCGCCCGGTCGACGGTCGCCACCAAGGTCAGCGTCTCGGTGGCGCTCGACCGGCACTACGGCACCGGCAAACTCGGCTCGGTGTCGTACCACTTCCTGCGGTCGACGGTGGATCCCCGGTTCATCACGAGCATGTCGCCGTACCCGGGCCGGTCGGCCCTCCTCGAGATCCAGTACCACGACGGCAAGCAGTGGCGGCCGTGGAAGTCCGCGTGGTCCAAGCTCACCGACGGCAAGGCCTACAACGGCCTGACCGGCACCCACACGGTCGGGCTCAAATATCGCGTACGGGCGTCCTACGTGTACGGCAAGTCGGGCGACACGGTGAACACCACGACCTACGGCGCCTACAAGTACTTCACCTTCACGAGGTAGGCCGGGCCGACGCCTCGACCCCGTTGATCAGGAGCTCGATGCCGAACGCGTAGTAGCGCTCGACGTCGGGCTCCTCTGCGTAGGTGGCCCCGAACCGCACCATCATCGGGAACTTGTCGGCGGGCAGGCACTCGAGCGCGACCCGCCGCTGCCGCCGCCACTCCCGTCCCTCGGACGCGGGCATCGCCCCCGGCATCTCGGGCTGCGCGTCGACCAGGCCGATCGCGCCGTGCAACAGATAGCTGCCGATCCAGTAGGCCTCGCGCACGTCGAAGCCGGCCTCGGTGAGCAGCGCCAGCGCATCCTCGGTGGCCCGGGTGAAGCTGGCGACCTCGTCCTTGTTCACCGAGTGGAGCAGGTCGGGCAGCGCCGGGTGGCGGCGGCAGACGTCGACCAGCGCCTCGATCATGGCCCGGAGCTGTTTCTGCCACGGGTCACCGGCAGCGCGGTCGGCCCGGACGCCGGACAGCGCGTGGTCGAGGATGCCGAGCAGCAGCTCGTCCTTGTTCTTGAAATGCCAGTACAGGGCCATCGGGGTCACGCCGAGCTCCTGCGCGAGCCGGCGGATCGTCACCGCGTCGAGGCCCTCGTCGTCGCCCAGGCGCAGCGCCGCCTCGGCCACCGTCGCCCTGCTGAGTCTTTCTGCCGCCACTTGACAACCATACAACGTACAGGTCTCATGTACGAGGTACATGTACGGCGTACAGTGACGCCGTACAAGGACGCTGTACAGGGGGCCTCGATGGAGAAGAATCGCAGGTGGTGGGCGCTCGTCGCGGTAGCGCTGGGCACCTTCATGACCTATCTCGACAACAACGTCGTCAACGTGGCGCTGCCCTCGATCCAGCGCGACCTCGGGCTGAGCATCGAGGGCCTGGAGTGGATCGCCAGCTCCTACATCCTGGTCTTCGCGGGCCTGCTGCTGGCCGGCGGCCGCATCGCCGACGTGCTGGGGATGCGCCTCGCGTTCTTCTCCGGCCTGGCGGTCTTCACCGTGGCCTCGGCGGTCGCGGGTCTCGCCTCGAACCAGGAGATGCTGATCGGCGCCCGGGCCGTTCAGGGTGTGGGCGCAGCCCTGCTCACACCGGCCTCGCTGGCTCTCCTGCCGGCGCTGTTCCCCGATCCGCGCGAACGAGGCACCGCGATCGGCATCTGGGGCGGCGTGGGCGCGCTGGCCCTGGCCTTCGGCCCGCTCACCGGCGGGTGGCTCAGCGAGCACGTCTCCTGGGGCTGGATCTTCCTGATCAACGTGCCGATCGGCATCGCCACCGCCGTCCTCGCGGGCCTCAGCATCCCGGCCGGCCGGCGCGGCACGAGCCGGGGTCTCGACCTGCCCGGCCTGGCCGCGTCCTCGATCGCCCTCTTCGCCCTGACGTTCGCGCTGATCGAGGGGGAATCGCGCGGCTGGACGTCGGGCACCATCCTGGCCGGTTTCGCCGTCGCCGTGGCCGGCGCGCTGGCCTTCGTGGTCATCGAGGCCCGCTCGGCCAACCCGATGATCGATCTGAACTTCTTCCGCATGCGGGTCTTCAGCGGTGGCCTGCTGGCGATGGGCCTGTGGGCGTTCGGCGTGTTCGGCATCTACTTCTACACGGCCATCTACATGCAGAACGTGCTCGGCTTCTCGCCCACCGAAGCGGGCGCCGCGTTCGTGCCGATGGCACTGGTCATGGCCGTGCTGGCCACGCTCGCGCCCCGGCTCGAGGCGCGGTTCGGGGCGGCGCGCACGGTGGCGGCGGCGCTCGCGCTGATGGCCGTCTCGGTGGTGGGCATCGCGTCGTACGGCGAAGGAACCACCTATCTCGACCTGCTGCCCTGGTTCGTGGTCTACGGCGTCGGCGGCGGCCTGCTCGTGCCGTTGAACAACGTCGTGGTCGGCGCGCTGCCGCTCAACCGGGCCGGGATCGCCTCGGGCATGCTCAACGTCTCGCGCGAGGTGTTCGGCCTGCTCGGCATCACGATCCTGGGCGCCATCCTGACCAACCGCTCGAACGCGGCCACCGGCACCGAACTGCACCGTTACCTCGTCGGCTACCAGTTCTCGCTGGTGGTGGCGGGGGCGCTGGTCGCGGTGGGCATCCCCATCGCGCTCTGGTCGCTGCGCTCGGTGCGCCCGGCCAAGACCACACCGGACGAGAAGGTGCTCGAGCCGGCCTGAGCACCCGCGACCTGAAGCACCGTTTCGACCCGGCGAACACGTTCCGCATCAATCACAACATCGTCGCGGGGGATACTCGTGAACTGTGACGAGAACACCGCGGTTGGAGATCGAATACTGCACGCAGTGCCGCTGGCTGCTGCGAGCCGCGTGGACGGCGCAGGAACTGCTCACCACGTTCCAGAAGGAGCTGGGAGAGGTCGCCCTGGTACCCGGCACCGGCGGGGTGTTCGACGTCCGCCTCGACGACGAACTGCTCTGGTCCCGCAAAGAGAGCGGCCACCCGGAGCTGACCGAGCTGAAGCGGCTGGTGCGCGACCGGATCGCGCCCGGCCGCTCGCTCGGCCACTCCGACCGCCCCGGCCACTCCGACGCCGCCGCTGGTTGATAGCCACCGACATCCACCACGAGCATGTGCTGCTCGGCTCGATGCCGCACGTGCGCACCGAAGCGGGTGAACCCCGGCTCATCTACTCGTACCAGCACCGGGCGAGCGACTACCTCGCCGCGGCCCTGCCCCTCGGCCTCGAAGTGCGGGCGTGTGCCGAGCCTCGCAACGGGGGCACGGCCGGCAGCCGATTCCCGATCGGGGAGTGGGACACCTGGCCGTGGAGCCTGATCGGGCAGGCGCCCGAGGCCTACCAGGCGGCGTCGGCCACCTCGCCCGTGACGATCATGTGGCACTTCTTCAAAGAGCACGGTCAACGTGAGAAGAGCACGTCCAGGTCGCGCTCGGCATAGAGCCGGTGATGCCACTCTTCATTCAGGACGGTCAACAGGCATTCCCGTACGGGGAAAGCCTGCGGCGGCGGCCAGCCGGCCCCCTCGACCGGCGTCGTGTCGGCCGCCAGCGACTCGTCGGTCAGCTCGTCGATCACCCGGCGCACGGTGGCCATCCGGTTGTGCCGCAGCTCCAGGGCCTCGTCGAGCGACGGCCGCGCCGAACGGTCGCGGGGCACCCCGGGCGTATCCGGCATGCCGTCCCACGGCAGTGACAGCGGATGCCACGGCGCCGGATCGCCCAGGATGGCCCGGTTCACCCACGACTCGGTGGCGAAGGCCAGGTGCCGCAGTGTCTCGATGAACGACCACTCGCCGTCCACCGACACGTGCAACTGATCGGGCGGCAGCGTGCGGGCCCGCTCGACCGTGCCCGCCCACAGCCGCTCGACGATGTCCCACGCCTCGCGGAACCCCGCCGGGTCGGCCGGTCGCATCTTCGGCCGGTCCGGGTCGCGCCGGTCCAGCTCGGCCTCGATCAACGGCGCCACGTCGACGCCGTTGATCACCAGGTTCTCGACCTCGCCGTCGATGCTGACGTTGCCCAGGTAGACGCCCCGCAGCACCGAGTCGAAGAAGTCGGTGTCCCGGAAGACCGAACGGCGCAGGTCGACGTGGCTGAACCGGGATCCGCTCAGGTCCTCGCGATCGAAGTCAGGCATGCTCGAAGGCTAGGCCCTGTTCCGGACGTTCAACTACCGGAACCGGCGCGGTGGCGGCCGATCGGGACGATCATCGGCGTGCTGCCCTGACGGGAACTGCCGCAACGACGCGACGCCGGGGTGACGGTCCGCGATCCGCCGGAGCCCGGCGTGCAGGTCGTCGACCCCGGCGAAGGCCTTGTAGGCCGGCACGGTCTCGATCTCGGCGAGGAGCCAGGCGGGAAGGTTGTCCGCCCGGCCCTTCCCCGCTACTCCTTGGTGCCGGCCGCTCGCACCGGCGGAACTCGCAGCAGGCGGCCCACCGGAAGGATCGTGGTGACCAGGGCCAGCACGATGGTGCCGCCCAGCACGATCACCCAGCCCAGCGGCGGGATGTAGGGCAGGAACGTGCCGGTCAGCGCGTGCACCACGGCGACCAGGGTGGCCCCGGCGATCGCCGCGCCCAGGGTGAGCGCCGTTCCGAGCAGGCCGACCTGCTCCGCGTTGACCATCCGGCGCACCTGGCGACGGGTGACGCCGGCCAGCCGCAGCACCGCAAGCTCGCGGCCCCGGGCCAGCGCGGCCATGACCATCGTGTTGCCGGCGGCCAGGGCCGCGTAGGCGACCATGACGGTGATCAGGAGCTTGTTGAGCCAGGCGCTCACGGCCAGGTCCCGGCTGAGCTGACCGGTGAGCTGGTCGGCGGTGGTAACCGTGCCGAACGCGGCGAGCTGCCGGTCGGCGGCGCCCTGGGTGCGGACGAGCACCTCGTCGTACGTGCCGCCCTGCTGCGGCAGCAGAACGTCGCCGAAGCCGAGGCCGCGGTCGTAGATCGCGACCACCCGCGGCTGGACCGGGGTGCCGTCGGCCAGCCACATGTCGGCCGTGTCGCCGACCTTCCAACTGGACGACGACGCCTGCAGGGCCGAAACGGCGATCGTGCCGTCGGTGAGGCCGGCCAGGCTGCCCTCGCGCACCTTCAGGTCCATCGTGGACGCGAGCTGGGCCGGGTCGACCGCGCGGGCCACGGCCGGCTCGGCGCCGTCGAAGACGCGGACCACCACCGACGTACGCCGGACGCCCGTTGCCGCCTCGACCCCGGGGATCCGCCGCACCTTCGCCACGGCAGCCGGCGTCAGGCCGGTCGGCGCGGTCACCACCCGGTCGGCCAGCATGCCGTCACGGCTCTGGGCCACGGTCTGGCGCTCCAGATTGTCCTGCAGGAACCAGACCGAGCCGCCGAACCCGACCGACAGCACGAGCGCGCTCAGCACCGCCGACATCCCTCGCGCGTTGGCCCGCAGGTTGGCCGCCGCCAGATCGCCCGAGACACCCCACACCGTACGCAGAACCGGCGCCAGCACCCGGGCCGCGAACCCGTTGACCCACGGTGCGAGCAGCGCGACCGCCAGCACGAACAGGTACAGCATGCCGACCGCCGCCGCGAGCGCCGCGGTGCCCGACAGCCCGGCCGCGAAGAACAGCGACATCGTGGCGCCGGCCAGCGTGATCAGACCGAAGGCAAGGCGGATGCGTCCACCCCGGGCCGGCTCCACCGCAGCCTCACCCAGGGCCTCGGCCGGCCGGATGCGGGCGACCCGCCGGGCCGCGATCCGGGCCGACAGCACCGCGACCAACAGGGTCACCACGATGCCGAGGACGGCAGCCGGGGCTGGGTTGGCGATCGGGAAGTCGGCCGGCAGGAAGCCCCGGGTGACCAGTTGGTCGTGCACCCGGTGGGTGGACCAGAGGCCGGCCGGCACGCCGATCACGGCCGAGGCCAGGCCCACCACGACCGCCTCGGCGACCACCAGGCGGCGTACCTGGGCGGGAGTGGCGGCGATGGCCCGCAGCAGGGCCAGGTCGCGACGGCGGTGCCGGACGGACAGGCCGACCGTGCCGGCGACCACGAAGACGATCAACAGCACCACGTAACCGCCGAAGGCGGAGCCGGCCTCGACCAGCAGCGACCGAGCCTCGATCGAGGTGGACCGCTCGGCCCAGCCGCGTTCTTCACCGGCGTACGCCTCGACTCCGGCCTGCTCGGCGAGCTTCTCGATCGCCGCGTGCGCACCGGCCGGCGCCTTGACCGCGATGGCCCCGGCCCGGCCGTCCCGGACGTCCACGGCCTGCACGTCGGTGACGCCGGGCACCGTACGGATCCGGTCGGCCAGATCGGCCGGGACGGTGCCCTCGGGCAGCGGCACCTCACTCGTCGTCGTTTCGCCGTCGAACTCCTTCGTGGACACGGTGATGTGCCGGTGGGCGACCACGACGTCGGCCGCCGCGAACTGCTTCGGCTCGGGCTCGAACTGGAGGCCGGACTGCACGAACACGGCCAGGGACATCAGGATCATCACGCCGCCGGCCAGCGCCACCAGGGTGGCGATCGAGGTGCCGGGACGCTGGCGCAGCAGGCGCATCGCGAGCTTGAACATGGTCTCAGCCCTTCCACCGTGTCGCGAGGACCTCGGCGATCTTCTCGGCGCCGAGCTGGGGCAGGTCGCGCACGATCCGGCCGTCGGCCAGCACGAGCACCCGATCGGCGTAGGAGGCGGCGACCGGGTCGTGGGTCACCATCACCACGGTCTGGCCGAACTCGTCGACCGTCGAACGCAGCAGCGCGAGCACCTCGGCCGCGGTCTGAGTGTCGAGGGCGCCGGTCGGTTCGTCGGCGAAGACCACGTCGGGCCGCACGGCGAGCGCGCGGGCGATGGCGACCCGCTGCTGCTGACCGCCGGAGAGCTGGGCCGGCCGGTGGGTCAGCCGGTCGGCGAGGCCGACCCGCTCGATGACGCTGCCCAGCCAGTGCCGGTCCGGCCGCTCGCCCGAAAGCTTGGACGGCAGCAGGATGTTCTCCTCGACGGTGAGCGCGCCGATCAGGTTGAAGGACTGGAAGACGAAGCCGATGCGGTCGCGCCGCAACTCGGTCAGCTTGGTCTCGGACAGCTTCGACAGTTCGGTGTCGCCGATCCAGACCCGGCCCGACGAGGGGCGGTCGAGGCCGGCGGCGGTCTGCAGCAGCGTGCTCTTGCCGGAGCCGGACGGGCCCATCACCGCGGTGAACGTGCCGCGGGCGAAGGCCGCGTCCACCCCGGCCAGGGCCGCGACCTGCTGCCCGTCGGTGGCGTACGTCCGGGTGAGGCCCTCCACCCGGACCGCGAGCATGTCGTTCATCTCAGCGCCTCTCGTGTCGTTGACTGACACGGCAAACGCTATTTTTCTCAGTGGCCAAGATCGATGAAGCCAGCTGGCCTCTTCGGGGTACAGCCTGCTCTACCCGGCCCTATTTACGCAGGTAGCGCAGCACGGCGATGACCCGGCGATCGGCGCGGTCGTCCGGGGCCAGGTCGAGTTTGGCGAAGATGCTGCGGATGTGTTTGTGCACGGCGCCCTCGGTGACCACGAGCTTCTCGGCGATCGCGGTGTTGCCCAGTCCCTCGGCCATCAGCGCCAGCACGTCGTGCTCGCGCGGGCTGAGCCGGGCCAGCGCGTCGTCCGGCCGGTTGCGCGCGAGCAGCAGGCCGACCACCTCGGGGTCGATCGCCGTGCCACCGTCCGCCACCCGGTGCAGCGCCTCGAGGAACTCCTCGACCCGGCCCACCCGCTCCTTGAGCAGGTAGCCCAGGCCGGCGGCGCCACCGGCCAGCAGGTCGGTGGCGAAGGCCTGTTCCACGTACGCCGAGAGCACGAGCACGGCGAGGCCGGGCAACCGCCGGCGCGCCTCGACGGCCGCGACGATGCCCTCGTCGGTGTGCGTGGGCGGCATCCGCACGTCGACGATCGCCACGTCCGGCTTGTGCTCGTCGACGGCGGCCAGGAACGTGGCCGGATCCTCCGCTGTCGCCACCACGTCGAGCGACTCGGCGCGCAGCAGCAACGCCAGGCCCTCGCGCAGCAGCGGGTCGTCCTCGGCGATCACGATCCGCACGGCAGCTCCACTCGCAGGGTTGTCGGCCCGCCGGCCGGGCTGGTCAGGGTCAGGCTTCCGTCGTACGCCTCGACGCGCCGCCGGATGCCGGTGATCCCGGATCCGGCTTCCTCGTCGGCGCCGCCGCGGCCGTTGTCCTCGATGCTGATCTTCAACTGCTGATCCTCGATGCGCACGGTGATCCCGGCCGCCGTCGCGCCGCTGTGCTTGGTGATGTTCGTGAGCGCCTCGGCCACCACGAAGTAGGCGGTGGCCTCGACCGAGACGGCACACCGGCGAGGCAGCTCGACGTCGAGGCGGCAGGGCACGCCGCAGTCGGCGGCCAGACCGGCCAGCGCGCCGTCGAGGCCGCGGCCGTCGAGCACCGGCGGCAGGATGCCGCGGACGACCGTACGCAGCTCGGCCAGGGCCTGTTCGGCCGCGCCCTGGGCCCGTTCCAGCACTTCGACGGCCATGGCCGGGTCACGGGCGACCGCCCGCCGGGCCGCGCCGAGCAGCACGCTCACCGCGACCAGGCGGTTCTGCGCCCCGTCGTGCAGCGAGCGCTCGATGCGGCGCAGTTCGGCCGCGTGCGCGTCGAGGGCGGCGGCCCGGGTCGCGGTCAGCTCGACGATGCGCAGCGAGAGGTCGGTGCCGGGCGGCGGGGCGAGCAGACGGCGCCCGGGCCAGGCCTGGGCCCGGGCGAGCCACGGGCCCGCGAAGAAGCCGATGGCCAGCCAGGCCACGCCGTACAGGCCGACCGCCAGCGCGTCGAGCTGGGTGTGCACCGACCAGAACACCAGCCCGGGCGCCGAGTTGGCCGGCACCAGCCACCACCAGAACGGGTACGTCAGGTCCTGCACCGCCGAGAGCGGGATGGTCAGGCTGAGGATGCTGATCACGAACCCGAGCGTCGCGTGCTCGACCAGCCAGGCCACCTCGCGCCACACCGCCGGGTCGCTCCAGGCGCGCAGGCCCGGCGCCAGCGGCTCGGGACCGACGATCTCGGGACCCCAGCGCGAGAGGCGGGCCCTTTCCCGGTCGGCCACCGCGCGGACCGCCCGGGCGGCGGTCGGCGCGAACACCAGGCCGACGCCGGCCAGGCTGGTCACCGCCACGATGAACAGCCAGAACAGCAGGGCCAGCGCGAGCACCGCCGTGCCGAGCCCGCCGACGAGCCGTTCGAGGGCGTCGACCGCGGCGTGCGTGCGGCGCCGTAGCCCGTCGAGGGTCATAGCCCGCACCTTAAGGCACGGGTTCGAGCAACCGCGGCGCGGCGACCGGCTTGTGGGACGCCCAGACGGCGGCGTTCAGGACGGCCCAGGCCACACCGAGCAGCACGGCGGCGATCGTCTCACTCAGCGGACTCCAGCCCAGATAGACCCACGAGCCGGCGCTGACGGTGAGAACGGCGGCGGCCACCGTACCGGCCGTGGCGCGCCGCGGCCGGGTCAGACGCCTCGACAGCAGCCATGTCAGCAGGCCGATCGCTGCGGCCAGCTGCGCGGTCTGACCGGCAGCGAGGGAGGCCAGCGCCGGACCAGCCTCGCTTACCGGCAGCGGCCCCTCATATTCGGCGGCGGACGGGAAGAACACGTCGGGCGGCCCCTGCCACGAGGGCGGGTCGATGACGGCGAGGATCAGCGTGAGGACGGCCAGGGGCGCGATCGGCGCGAGGCTGTTGAGCAGGCTCCTGCGCCGCCACCAGGCATGAGCCAGCGCGACGACGGCTGCCGCGCCCAGCAGCATCTCCGGGTTGACCGAGGTGGCCAGGTCGAGCGCGAAGCGGTAGCCGTCGGACGTCCACTGTCCGCGCGCCCAGGCGGCGACGGCGTCGTCGGCCGCGGCGACCCCGCTGAGCTTGACGATCAGCGGGACGGCGACGACGAGGAAGGCGGCCAGCAGGACGAGGGCTCCGAGGCTGGCCAGCACGGGGACCACCCGTCCGCCGACCAGGGTTCTGATCCGCAGGGGCGCCGCGACCGATGCGAGCCGGCGCGTCAGCCCGGCGGGCACGCCCGGCGGGTGGTTACCCAGCCAACGGCCCGCGAGCGCGAGACCGACGAGCAGCACGGTCAGCACGGCCAGGGCGCCGCCGGCCCGGCCGGCGCGGGCGGCGAGCACGTCGTACGAGGCGCCGGCCAGATAGCTGCCCCCGACCAGCCACAGCGCCCAGCCCACCGCGGCCGGGCTGTGCCAGGTCGCGAACCTCCGGTACGACACCCCGTTCATCCCGGCCAGGCGGGGCACGAGCGTGCGCGCGCCGACCACCCACTGTCCGAAGAAGACGGCCCGCCCGCCGTGCTTGTCGAAGGTGCGCTCGGCCCGCCGCCAGTGCCGCTCCTTGACCCACCGGGCCCGCGGTCCCCGGCGCCGGCCGATGAAGTATCCGGCCGTGCCACCGAGGACCGCCGCCCCCGTTGCGACCAGCGCGGCGGGCCCGACGCCGACCACCCCCTCGTTGGCCAGCAGGCCCAGCGCGACGAGCGCGGTCGCCGACGGCAGCACCAGCCCGGCGAGCAGCGCCGCCTCCGCGGCCACGAGCGCAGCGACGACGATCAGCACCAGCCCCGCGGGCAGTCCCCCGATCAGATCGCCGACCATCTGCACGCAGGCAGCCTATGGACCCGCGCGCCTCAGGCGGATCGGTGAAATACCCCTAAGACGCGCTCGGCGCGGAGCGCCCGCGAATTCCTTATCCCGATTTCGCGGTGCCGAAACGTCTCATTACCCATCCTCTTTTCGGCCATCGACCTTCCGGGTTACCCGGCGTGTTGAATGGCGTGTTCCGGTGCTCGGAGATGCTTTCCTGATCATGCAACAAGGAATTGGCGATAAACCCTCCGGAAAAAGGAGTTGGACATGAACAAGGTGACACGGATCCTGACCACGGCCGGCCTCGGCCTGCTGGCCGGCGTGGCTTTCGGGGTCGGCCCGGCCCAGGCCGCCGATGTGTCGGCGACGAGCGCGGCCAAGTCCCAGACCGGCGCCAGCCAGGCCGACCGGTTCCGCGGCCGCGACGTGGTGGTCGGCTACTACCGTTCCTACCGGGCCTGTGACCTGGCCGGACGAATCGGTGAGCGGTTCGGCCGGTGGGACGACTACGACTGCGACTTCCAGCGCCGGGGCTTCCACCGCGGCAAGTTCGCCCTCGAGGTCGAGCGCGGCTGGGACTGGGGCCGGCCGGGCCACCACCGGTTCGGCGACCGGGACCGCTTCGGCGACCGTGACCGTGACCGTGACCGTTTCGGCGACCGTGGGCACCGCGGGCCGCACCGCCGCGGGTAATGCTTTCGTAAATACGTTCCCGGACGGGCCCGGACGCGTGCCCGAATAGAATTCCCGAAAGGAGGCGCCCCAGGAATAAATCACTTGTCACAACCCCACAGGTCCCCGGCCGGGGGGGGGGGGGGCGCCCCCCCCGGCCCCCCCCCCCCCCCCGCCGCTGTGTTCCCGGGAACTTCGGCGCGTCCGGGAGCGACCAACCCGGAGAACTACGATGGCGCCACGAACGCCCGCGACGGGAAGGACCCGCTCACCTCATGGACAAGCCCCGCCGCCCCGGCCCGATCCGCCTGCTCGTCGCGCTCGCCGCGATGCTGGCCGTGCTGCTGCCCGGCGCCCCGGCGTTCGCCCACAACGCGCTGGCTCAGGCCACCCCGGCCAAGGGCGCCACCGTCACCAAGGCCCCGACCAGCGTCAAGCTGAAGTTCCTGCAGAAGCTCAACCCCGACTACACGACGATCACCGTCACCGGCGCCGCCAAGGTCCAGACCTCCGAGCCCGAGGTCGAGGGGGCGACCGGAACGGTCACCTTCGACGCGCTGGCCAACGGCGCCTACACGGTCGCGTACCGCGTGGTCTCCAAGGACGGCCACACCGTCCAGGGTTCCTACAAGTTCACGGTGGCCGACCCGTCAGCCACCGCCGAACCCACCACCACCGAACCCACCACCGCCGCCCCCGCCACGCCGGCCGCCGACGAATCCCTGGTCGCCGTGCCGCCGCCGGCCAGCAGCGCCCCCGCCGCCACCACCGAACTGGCCTCCGATCAGGACGGCTCCGGCGGCACCGGCCTGCTGATCGCGCTGATCGTCGCAGGTCTGGCCGTCGTGGCTCTCGGCGTCTTCCTGGTCACCCGTCGCCGCAAGACGAGCTGACATGGCCGCCCTGGGCGTCGCCGTCATCGGTTTCGGCTGGATGGGCCGGGTACACACGCAGGCGTACGCCCGGGTGCCCCACCACTTCCCCACGGCGCCGACAGTGCGGTTGGTCTCGGTTGCCGACGACGTGCCCGGCCGAGCCGCCGAGGCTGCCCAGCGCTACGGCTTCGAGGAGTCGACCGCCGAGTGGCGGCACCTCGTCGGCGATCCGCGGGTCGCGGCGGTCAGCATCACCGCGCCCAACTTCCTGCACCGCGAGATGGGCAGCGCGTTCGCGGCGGCCGGCCAGCACATCTGGATCGAGAAGCCGGTGGGCCTGACGGCGGCCGACGCGCGCGCCATCGCCGGCGACGTGCAGGTCACCGTCGGGTTCAACTACCGGAACGCCCCGGCCGTCGAGAAGGCCCGGGCGATCATCGCCGCCGGCGAGATCGGCACGGTCACGCACGCCCGGTTCCGCTTCCTGAGCGACTACGCCGCCCACCCCGAAGGCGCGCTGAGCTGGCGGTTCGAGCGGACCCGGGGCGGCAACGGGGTGCTCGGCGACCTGGGCGCGCACGGCGTCGACCTGGTGCGCTTCCTGCTCGGCGAGATCGACGCGCTGGTGGCCGACACCGCGGTCTTCATCCCGGAGAGGCCGCGACCGGCCGCCGCCACCGCCGGCCACGAGCGGGGCAGCGGGCCGCCCGGTCCGGTCGAGAACGACGACTGGCTCGGCAGCCTGCTGCGGATGGCCTCGGGGGCCCGGGTGACGCTCGACTGCAGCCGGGTGGCCGTGGGCGAGCAGAACAGCTACGGCTTCGAGATCCACGGCACCGAGGGCGCGCTGTTCTGGGACTTCCGCCGGATGGGCGAGCTGGGCGTCGGCGCCGGGCCGTCCTATCAGGACGAGCCGGTGCGCACGGTTCACGTCGGTCCCCGCGACGGAGACTTCGGGGCGTTCCAGCCCGGCGCCGGCATCCCGATGGGCTACGACGACCTCAAGGTCATCGAGGCCGCGCGCTTCCTGCGGTCGGTGGCGGACGGCCGGCCGTACGGGCCGACGCTGGCCGACGCGATCCGGGCCGCCGAGGCCCTGGAGGCGATGGAGCAGTCCGCCGCCTCGGGCGGGTGGGTCACGGTGAGTCGCTGAGAACGTCACGGCTTGATTCAACTCTTGACCTGACATCGATATGCGTCTCTACTGTTAAGCCTCTTGCCAATTCCCCTCAACGGCAGACGAGGTATCCCCATGAAGAAGCGCACGCTGCTCGCCGCCGCGCTGTCCACGGCCGTCGTGGCCGGGCTCGGCGTCCTCGGCATCACCAACGCCAACGCGGCCGCCCTCAACCCCGCCGTCGCCCCGGGCGGCAACTTCAACCTCTCGATCTGGTCGCTGCAACTGCCCATCGGCTCCCCCGGCGCACCCCAGACCATCCAGCCGGCCCAGCTCAAGGGGGCCAACGGGTACTCCAACCCGGCGTACTTCTGGACCGACAAGAACGACGGGTCGATGACCTTCTGGGCGCCGGAGAAGGGCGTGACCACGCCCAACTCCAACTACGCCCGCTCCGAGCTGCGTGAGATGAACGCCAACGGCTCGGCCGCCAACTGGGCGCTGGCGGGCAACCACACGCTCAGCGCCGACCTGCGGATCGTCTCGGTGACCAAGAACGTCGCCGTCGGCCAGGTCAAGCTGGGCACCGGCGGGCCGTCGACCAAGCCGCTGCTCGAGCTCTACTACCGGGCCAACGGCGACATCTACCTCGGCCAGCAGCGCAGCCCGACCGACGGCCAGACGCTGCACAAGCTGGGCAACGTGGCGCTCGGCCAGCGGTGGACCTACGTGCTCAACGTGCGGGGCAACCAGGCGAGCGTGACCATCAACGGCAGCCGGACGAACTACACGATCCCGTCGTCGTTCAACCCGTACAAGCAGTACTTCAAGGCCGGCTCATACAACCAGTCGTCCTCCGAGAGCACCTCGAACGGCGCCAAGGTGAAGTTCTACAACCTCACGGTCAGCCACGCCTAGTCGCCGTTGAACCGGCCGCCGCCGGGCTAGCTCGGCGGCTGCCGCAACGCGTTCGACAGCGTGCGGGTGAGCAGGTCGAGCACGTGATGGCGGGACTCCTCGGGCCGCTGGGCGCGGTATTCCCAAGCCGCGTAGAGCTGGCTCCAGAGCAGGGTGATCACCCAGTCCGGCGGCAGCGCGGGGTCGATCGAGCCGTCGGCCCGGCCGCGTTCGATGACGCCGACCAGGAACTGCTCGTCCTGCGATTCCCAGCATTCCCCGGCCTGGCCGCTGAACATCAGCGACAGCAGCGAGCCGAGGTCGAAATACTCCCGGCAGAGCCGCAGCAGCGCCTCGGCCCCGGTGCCCCGGTTGAGGTCGGCGAGGGTGGCCGCCCGCCCGAGACGTTCGCCGCCCTCGGTGGCGACGGCCGCGAGAAGGTCGGCGCGCTCGCCGAAATAGCGGTGCAGTGTGGTCCGCCCGACCTGCGCCGCGGCGGCGATCTCGCCCAGCGAGCAGGCCGGATTGCCGGCCAGCAGCTGGATCGCGGCATCGATGATCGCCTGCCGCGTGCGGTTCTTGACTCCGGAGGTCACGGCAATACTGTACGGGAATTGTCATTGCCCGCGATGGAACAACTGTGTTCCACTACGAACCATGCAGATTCTGCTGCGCCTTCTCCGCCCGCACCTCCGGGTCCTCGTGCTGGGACTCGTCCTCGGCCTGATCTCCAACGCCGCCAACCTCGCGGCCCCGCTCGCCACCAAGCGGATCATCGACACGCTCGGCACCGGCGACGCGCTGACCGGTCCGATCACGCTGCTGCTGGTGCTCGTGGTGATCGGCGCGGTCATCGGCCTCTGGCAATGGATCCTGATGGGCACGCTGGCCGAGCAGGTCGTCCTGGACGCACGGCTCTCGGTGATCCAGCGCTACTTCCGGGCCAGGCTGGCCGAACTGACCGGCCGCCCCACCGGCGAACTGGTCACCCGGGTCACGGCCGACCCGGGCCTGCTGCACCAAGCCTCGTCCAGCATCGTCGGCCTGGTCAACGCCTCGCTGGCCTTCATCGCGACCCTGGTGCTGATGGGCACGCTCGACATCGTGCTGCTGCTGTGCACCCTGACCGCGGTGATCCTCGTCGGCGCCATCATGGCGGTGCTGCTGCCCACCATCAGCAAGAGCCAGAAGCTCGCCCAGGACGCGGTGGGCGAACTCGGCGGCGGGCTGGAGGGCACGCTGCGCGCGATGCGGACGGTCAAGGCCAGCCGCGCCGAGGCCCGCCAGGGCAGCCGCATCGAGGCCGACGCCCGCCGGGCCGCCGCGTACAACGTCCGCGCCGCCCGCCGCGCCGCCTGGGTCTGGACGGTCTCGTGGAGCGGAGTCTCCCTGGCCATCATCGCGGTGCTGGGCGTGGGCGCCTGGCGCGCCGACGCCGGCCTGCTCGAGGTCAGCAGCCTGATCGCCTTCCTGCTGTACGCGTTCCAGCTGATGGGCCCGATCGGCGAGCTCACCCAGAACGTGACCGCCCTGCAATCCGGCATCGCCGCGGCCCGCCGGATCAGCGAGGTCTACGCGATGGTCCCGGAGACGTCGGACCCGCGCCCCGGCGTCCAGGTTCCCGACGCTCCCGTTCTGGCCGTGCGCGACGTGACCCTGCGCTACGCGGACGACTCCCGCCCCGCCCTGGACGGGGTGACGCTGACCATTCCGTCCCGCGGCCACACCGCCATCGTCGGCCCGTCCGGCGCCGGCAAGACGTCGCTGTTCTCGCTGCTGCTGCGCTTCCTCGACCCGCAGTCGGGCGACCTCTACCTGCACGGCCGCCCGTACCGAGAGCTCAGCCCCGACGAGATCCGGTCCGAGCTGGCGTACGTCGAGCAGGAGGCCCCGGTCGTGCCGGGCACCATCCGCGACAACCTCCTGTTCAGCCGGCCCGACGCCACCGAGGCCGAACTGCACGCCGTACTCGAGCGCGTGCACCTGGCCGACAAGGTGGCGTCCCTCCCCGAGGGGCTCGACACACAGCTCTCCGGAGCCGAACTCTCCGGCGGCGAACGCCAGCGGATCGCCCTGGCCCGGGCCCTGGTCCGCACCCCGGCGGTGCTGCTGCTCGACGAGGCCACGGCTCAGGTCGACGCCCTGACCGAGGCGGCGCTCCAGGACTCCGTACGGGAAAGGGCCCGCTCCTCGGCCGTCGTGACCATCGCCCACCGCCTGTCCACAGTGGTCGAGGCCGACCGCATCATCGTGCTCGACAACGGCCGCGTCCGCGCCGTCGGCACCCACGAGGCCCTCCTCGAATCCGACGACCTCTACCGCGGCCTGGTCGAAGCCCTCCGCATCGCCGTCCCCGTCCCGCGGTAGTCAGCAGGTTGGGGCCTCGAAGAGGCAGCCCGGTGTTATAGCTTCTTCGGCGTAGGCCCGTGGCCGGAGGAGGACCATGCGCGACCGGCTCACTGTGGCCGCGGTGTTCGGTGGCGTGCGTCAGCGGGCGTGGTCGGTGCTCATCGTCACCGCGTTTCTGGTGCTGGGGGCGGCCGGCGCGGCGGGGCCGATGTTCGCCGAAGCGTCCGACAACGCGGCGTTCCAACTGCGGCGGGACGAGATCCCGGCGTCGGCCCGGCAGAACGACGCGGCCGTCGTGCGGGTGTCGGCTGACGTCGGGCCGCGCAGCGCCGACCAGCAGCCGGTCATGGACGACCTGCGCACGGTGCCCGGGCTGGGCGAACCCGACCTGACCGGGCAGTCCGTCGGTGCGGAGCTGGCCTCGCCGCAATACTGGGGCTTCACGGTCAGCGCCGGCGGCAAGCACGAGCGCGGGCGGTTCTTCACGGTTCAGGACCCGGCGGCCGAACTGGTTGCGCAGGGGCCCACGGGCCAGGACGGCCTCTGGCTTCCGGCGCCGGTGGCCGCCGAGCTCGGGGTGCGGACCGGCGACAAGATAAGCCTGTCGCTGCGGCAGGGCGCCCGGGGCACGCCGCGCAATGCGACGAGCACGGTCAGCGGCGTCTACGCGGTCGACGCGGGCGGACGGCTTCCGGCCGACGTGCCGGGCAGCCGCAAATGGTCGCTGCGACGAGGGGACACCCCGCCCGACACGGAGTACGAGACCCTGCCGGCGTACCTGCTGGTGGGTGACCTGCCGACGGTGGAACGGCTGGCGCAGTCGATCGACGATCCGCTGTTCTGGTCGGTCGAGGCCGCGCTGACGCCGGGTACGACGCTGGCCGACGCGCGGCGCACGGCGGCCGAGGTCGAGCTGCTGCGTCGCAGGTATGCCCAGGCCCAGCCGATGGTCGATGGGGAGGGTCCGCTCGCGTTGCGGTTCGCGACCGGCATCAGCCGGATCGTCGCCACCGCCCAGACCACGACCGAGGCCGTACGGCAGAGAACCCGCCCGGTCGAATGGGCGGCCATCACGATCGGGCTCGCTTCCGTGCTGGCCGTCGCGCTGCTGTCGGCCCGGCGCCGCGAGCGGGAGTTGCGCCACGCCGCCGCGGTGGGCATGTCACCGGTCCGCGTGGGTGGCCTGTGGCTGCTCGAACATCTGCTGCCGGCCGTGGCCGGCGCGGCGCTCGGCTGGCTCGTCGCCTGGCAACTGGTCGTCCGGCTGGGCCCGCCCGGCGCCGTCACGGAATCGCTGGTCCCGGCCGCCCGGTCGGGTGGCGCGGCCGTGCTGGCCGGCCTGGCCGCGGTGGCGGCGGTCGCGATGCTGGCGGCCTACCAGCGGGTACGCCCAGCCCCTCCGGCCACGGCCCGGCGCGCCCTGCCCTGGGGTTCGATGGTCGTGATCATCGCGCTGGTGGCCGCTGGGGGACTGATCGGCGCCGGCGGGCCCGCGGGCGGCGTCGACCTGCTCGTGCCGCTGCTCGTGCTGGCCGCGGTCGGGGTGGTCGCCGGCTGGTTGCCGAGCCGGCTGGCCGGCCGCCAGGGCCGGCTGCCGCGGTCACCCGCGCGTGCCGTGCTGTGGCTGGCCCGGCGCCGGCTGGGTTCGGGCGGCGCCGAACGCCGGTTGACCGTCGTGGTCGTGACGGCGGGCCTGGGCATGCTGCTCTTCGCGCTGTCGGCGGTGCAATCGACCGAGATCTCGGCCGACGACCGGGTTGCCGTGGCGGCCGGCGCCGAGGGGGTCGGCGTCCTCGAAGGCTCGTGGCAGCTCGACGAGGCGGCGCCGCTGGTACCGAAGCAAGACCCGCTCAACCCGCCGAGTTTCGATCCGGTGGCCGGCGTACGCGTGCCGCCGCTGCCGCCCGGCAACACGGTCGTCTGGCGGACCGATGTGCGGACGCTGCTCGACGACGATCAGAAGGACCTGCTGGTCATCGACCCCGCCCGCTTCGCGGAGGTCGCGTTGTGGGGCCGCGGCGCCGACCTGGCCGAGGCCCGCGCGGCGGTCGCGGCGCTGGCGGCCGAACCGGTCGACGCCATCGGCCGGCCGCGGGTGATCACCGTGGCCGATCCCGCCTCGGACGACGTCGACACGATCCGCATGGAGGTCGGCTTCGGCGACCAGTACTTCGAGGTCGCCGCCCGGGTGCGCGCGTTTCCCGGCCAGCGCGGACGACCGATGTACGTGGCCGCGGCCGACCCGACGCTGGGCAAGCTCGCCTTCGACGATCCCCGCCTGCGGCCACGCAACCAGTTCAGCAACTCGGTCTTCCCGCAGGTGTTCCTGTGGAGCTCCGGTGGCGCTGACGGGGTGCAGGCCGTCGTCGCGCCGCACGAGGACGTGCAACCCGAGCGCATCGACACCGCCGCCGCGCTGCGGCAGGGGTCGGACTACGTGGCGACCAGCCGTGCCCGCGGTTACCAGCTCGCGATCGCCGGTTATCTGGCGTTGCTGGCAATTCTGACGCTCTGCATCTACGCGCAGCGCACGGCCGCGCTGCGCCGCCCGGCCGACCTCATGCTGGCCCGGATCGGTCTGGGCCGCCGGCGCGTCGGGCGCGCGCGGGCGGTCGAATTCGTCCTGCTGGCCTCGATCTCCTTCGCCGCTTCGGTGGCGGGAGTGCTGGCCCTGGCGCCACTCGGCGCCCGTCTGCTCGACGACCAGCCCGGCCTGCTGCCCCGGTTGCTGTTTACCCTCTCCCCCACCGCCCTGGTGGTCACGGCGTGCGCGGCCGTCCTGGCCACCCTGCTGGCCGTGCTGGTCGCCCGGGATCGATCGTCCTCTGAGGAGGCGGCCTACCGTGACGAATGAGCCGATCCTGGAGGGCCGCGAGCTGCTTCAGTTGTACGCCGCCCGGACAGGCCCCACGCAGGCCCTGCGCGGCGTCGACGTGCGGGTGACCGGCGGCCGGGTCAGCGCGATCACCGGACCGTCCGGCAGCGGCAAATCCACCCTGCTGGCTGTGCTCGCCCTGCGCGAGCGCCCGGCCGGCGGCGAGCTGCGCCACCGTGGACGCCTGGTCTCGTCGCTCTCCCGTCGCGAGCTGCAACGGCTACGCCGCAACGAGATCGGCTGGGTCGCCCAACGACCGTCACACAGCCTGTTCCCTCAGCTGGACGCCCGTGGCCAGATCACTCAGATGGCCCGATTGCGCGGCGCACGGGTCGACGCCGACGCCGCGCTGGCCGAGGTGGAACTGACCTCACGCGCCACGGCCCGGCCGGACGCGCTCTCCGGCGGCGAGCAGCAACGCCTGGCCGTTGCCGCCGCCGGAGTCGGCGCCCCCGCTCTGCTGATCGCCGACGAGCCCACGGCCGAACTCGACGACACCTCGGCCGCCCTGGTGCTGCGCATGTTGCGCGCCCGCGCCGCAGAGGGCAGCGCCGTCGTCATGGCCACCCACGACGCGCGCGCCATGGACGCTGCCGACACTGTTCTGCGCATGCGGCACGGCGTGCTCTCCGGGGAGCATGAATCGGGCCAGACCCACACCGCGAACCTCGACGGGCTGGGCCGCCTGCAGCTCCCGGAGGAGGCGCTGACCCTCTTCCCCGACGGCCGGGTGATCGTCACCGTCGTCGACGGCCACGTGGAGCTGCACACACCCTCTTCAGTTGCCAAAGACCTCGCGCCCTGAGCGGGGCAGGACTCGACCCTACGGTCTCGGGCGAACAGGCTTCGGAGTTGTCCACAGGCCGGCCGAGTACGGACGGTAGTTATCCCCAGGGTCAGGCGATCGGCGCGCGTTCGCGGTCCAGCTCGGCCGCTTCGATCTCGGCCGTCAGCGGGCCGCCGGAGAGCGGGTGGGCTGTGTGCGGGGTGGGTGCTGCCGAATCGAAGGCCACCAGGAACGCCGGGCGGCCCTGGCTGGCCGCGTAGATGCGACCCACGTACTCGCCGAGCAGGCCCAGGCAGATCAGCTGCACTCCACCCAGCAGCAACACCGCGATGTAGAGCGACGTCCAGCCGGGAACGGTCGCGCCGGTGCCCCAGGCGACCAGCCCGGTCACGATCAGCGCGACGCAGAGCAGGAAGCTGAGCAGCCCGAGCCAGGTCGCGATCCTCAGCGGCGACGCCGAGAACCCGGTGATGCTGTCGAAGGTCAGCCGGATCATGCGGCTGAGCGGGTACTTCGTCTCGCCCGCGACCCGCTCCTCGCGTACGTAGCTCACCTCGGTGCTGGAGAACCCGAGCGACGGCACGACCAGGCGGTACACCGGCCGGGGTTCGGGCAGGTCGTTGAGCACGCCGACCACCGCGCGGCTCATCAGCCGGAAGTCGCCCGCCTGGTCGCTCACCCACGGCCCGACGAGCCGGCGCATCACCCAGTAGTAGAGGCCCGCGGTGTTGCGCTTGAACGCAGTGTCGGTGCTGCGGTCGCTGCGCACGCCGTAGACGACGTCGACCTTCTCGCGCCGGGCCGCGGCCAGCATCTCGCCGATCGTCTCGGGCGGGTCCTGCAGGTCGGCGTCGATGCTCACGACGTACTCGCCACGCGCGGCCTTCAGCCCCGCCCGCAGAGCCGTCTGGTGCCCCACGTTGCGCCGCAGGGCGACCACGCGCAGTTGCGGCCAGTCGACCCGCAACTGCATCAGCCGCGACACGGTGGCGTCCCGGCTGCCGTCGTCCACGGCGATGACCTCGTACGACTCCCCCAGCCCGTCGAGCGCGGGCCGCAGCCGCCCGACGAACTGGTCGACCGCCTCGCGCTCATTGAACATCGGCGTCACCACCGACAACGTCACCACCTGAGGCATGAGCGGAGTACTTCCCTTCAGCGTGACGGTCCGACGGCCAGCAAGGATAGCTGTGCATTGTGACCGAGATGTGGCCACCTTGTGCGACGGCGATTCCCCTCACTCGGACCGCCTGACTGAGCCGACCGTTCAGTTCGTGGCGGGCTCGCCCGGGACGTTGAAGAGGGGCTTCCAGGGGTCGTCGGCGTCGATGGGGAACTCCGTGGACGGGGTCTCGTCCTTGGTGGTCCACTTCGCCTCGTAGGGCAGGCCGTCGAACAGGACCCGGGCGCCGCGGCGGTAAACCGTGCCGGGGGTCCAGACCCTGGTCACTCCGGTGACTGCGGGTGTGGGACGAGGCGCCTTCTCGACCGGGCTGACCGGGCCGATCACCGACCACGCGCTCTGGGCGCCGGCGGCGGGGGCAGCGGCCGGGTCGGCGCCCGAATTAGCCCACTTGGCCTCGTAGACGACACCACGCCAGACGACCTTGTAGCCGCCGGCGTACTGGGCGGTCTGGCGCCAGATCGGGTACGGGCTGGTCTTCGGGTCGTCGACCGTCACCGCCCGGTCGGGGATCTCCACCGAGTCGTCGGGGCCGCTGCCCGCGGCCTTGCCGGGCAGGCCCGCGAAGACCTTCGAGAACGCCAGCGCGTCCTGGTCGACACCGCTGCACGTGTTGGAGTGCACGACGACGTTGGCGAACGTGCCCCGGCAGGCGGCGTCGCGGTTCAGCGACCACATCGAGACGCGGCCCAGGCCGTTGTCGACGGCGAACCGGGCCAGGCCCGCGGCG
The DNA here is from genome assembly GCF_023717965.1 of Paractinoplanes hotanensis. Classification (NCBI taxonomy): domain Bacteria; kingdom Bacillati; phylum Actinomycetota; class Actinomycetes; order Micromonosporales; family Micromonosporaceae; genus Paractinoplanes; species Paractinoplanes hotanensis. The sequence continues at coordinate 184,852 of NZ_JAMQOL010000044.1, forward strand.
TCGTCCAGCGTGAAGCGCTCGGAGTCGATGTCGTTCTGGCCGATCATCGGGGTCGCCCCGATCCGCGACCACACCTGGGGCGACGTGAGCTTCTGGCCGAGCCGCAGGTACAGGTCGGTGAGCTGCTTGTGGGTGCCGTTGAGCGCGCTCGTGCCCAGCGCCAGCATGTCCGGTCGCGCGTCGCCGTTGTTGAAGTCCATCGTCATCACGTTGACGCCACGCAGGGCGACACCGCCCTCGAGCATGCCGCGGACGACGCCGACACCGTCATCGGTGAGGCCGGACGGCGCGACGGGGAGGGTGAGCCACACCGTGAGCGGTTTGCCGGCCTTCTCCCGTTCCTTCTGCACGGTGGCGACCGCTGTCACGCGACGCTCGAGCGACGCCCGGTCGGCGACGGCTGTGCCTTCGATGTCGAGGTCGAGCGTCCGCACGTCGTACCTTTTGACCAATTGACGGTACGCCGCGGTGAGCCGGGCCTGGTCGGTGCAGGCCACCGCCAACTCTGAGTTGTTGAGGCCGCCGAGACTCAGCGTGATGTCGCCGCCGGCCTGTCGCAGCTGGTTGATCCGCCGGTCGAGTTCGAGCGACGACGCCGCCTCGCCCAGCGTGTAGGCGCCGCCCCAGCTCGGGGCGCACGGGCTCTTGGGGTCGGCGACGACAAAGCCGAGAGCGACATCGTTGGCCGGGTTCGCCTCGGGGTCCTGGAACTGGAACGTCGGGGTCAGCGTGACGTCGACGTACGGCACGGCCCACGATTTCGCGGTCGGCCCGGCCGTGTTGAGCAGGTGCTTCACCTCGTACGTGCCGCCGGCGCCGACCAGGCCGAGCACGAGCACGAGAATGCCGAGCCTGGTCCACGACAGCCGTTTGCGGGGTTGTTCCGGTTCCTGCCAGTCGGGGTCGGCTAGCGGATCGTATTCCGGGCGCACGGCAGTGGCGCGGTCCGACATCAAAGGCCTTTCGTCGTACGAGTCGCCACACGCTGGCGTACACCGGTGGTCTTTGACGATCGGGCGAACGGGGGACGGCCGATGGGTCGCGGGCCCGGCACTTCCAATCTGGATCTAGGAGCGCCAAATCGCGATCCGGCCACGACAATTCCGCCGGGCACCGCCGTGCGGTGCGGACGTAATCCGGACCGAAAGGCTCCAAAACGCATGCCACGCACACCGGCGGACCACCACAAGCGGGACGCCCAGCGCCAATGGGGGGCCGACCGGCGGACGGAACCCCACCCGATCGTGCCGCCCCCGGTCTCCGAAGGCAGGATCACCCGCGGCCGCCTCGCGATCGTGGTGACCATCACGGTGTGGGCGTGCTACATCACGTACACGATCATCGAGCAGTTCATCGCGGGCCACGCGTCCAGCGTGCGGCTCGCGATCGAGGCCATCGTCTACATGCTCGTCGTCACCGGCCTGGCCGCGTCGGCGATCGCCTACCTGATCACGCGGATCGGCTACTTCTACCGCGCCCGCGGCCACCAGCGCGCGCCGCGGATCATGCTCGACGAGTTCATCGGCGGGAAGACGCCGTCCCTGACCGTTCTCGTGCCGTCGTATCAGGAAGATGAGCGTACGAACCGCACCACCCTGCTCTCGGCGGCGCTTCAGGAATACCCCGGGCTGCGGGTGACGCTGCTGATCGACGACCCGCGGGCGCCGAAGACGCGGGCCGCGCGGGACATGCTGCTGGCCGCCCGCGCGCTGCCCGGCCAGATCGAGGCCGAACTGAAGATGCCGTTCCACCGGGTGTCGAACGCGTACGCGCACTTCGACGAGCAGGTGCGTTTCCGGGGCGGCTATCTGGTGGTGCTCGAGGACATGCGCCGGCTCGCCGACGAATACCGTTTCGCCTCCGACTGGCTGTACGACCTCGGCGCGCGGCAGGAAATCGTCGACCACACCGACACGTTCTTCGTCGAGCACATCCTGCAACCCCTCGCCGTCGAACTGGGCCAGATCTCGGGTGCGCTCAACAAGGGCGCCGACGAGCAGGTGACGCTGCCAGTCGCACGGATGAACCAGTTGTACCGGCGGCTGCTCGGCATTTTCGACGCGCAGGTCACGAGCTTCGAGCGCAAGAAGTACGTGTCGTTGTCGCACGAGCCGAACAAGGCCATGAACCTGAACAGCTACATCGGGCTCATGGGCGGCGCCTATCAAGAGGTGAGTACGCCACTGGGCACCGCGCTCGTGACGGCCGGCCGCAACCGGGCCGATCTCGTCGTACCGAACCCGGATTACGTTCTGACCCTCGACGCCGACAGCGTTCTGCTTCCCGAGTACGCGCTACGCCTCGTCCACCTGCTCGAGCAGGGCGCCTACGCGCACCACGCGGTGGCCCAGACTCCGTACAGCTCGTATCCCGGTTCGGCGACGCGCATCGAGCGCATTTCGGGCGCCACGACCGACATCCAATACATCGTGCACCAGGGCATGACCCACTACGGCGCGACCTTCTGGGTGGGCGCCAACGCGGTGCTGCGGAAGAAGGCCCTGGACGAGATCTGCGAGGTCTCGTACGAGGGCGATTGGGAAATCAAGCGGTACATCCAGGACCGTACGGTCATCGAGGACACCGAGTCGACCATCGACCTGGGCGTACGGGGCTGGTTGCTGCACAACTATCCCGAGCGGCTGGCCTACAGCGCGACGCCGCCGGACTTCGGTTCGCTGTGCATTCAGCGGCAGCGCTGGGCCAACGGCGGGCTGCTCATTCTGAGCCGCTTGAAGGACCAGTTCCGGGCGAAGACGAAACGCGAGGACAAGAACCGCTTCGGCGAGTACTTCCTGCGGGTCAACTACATGGCGTCCATCTTCTGGAGCTCCGTGTGCCTGGTCGTCATGCTGGCGTACCCGTTCAACAGCCGCCTGCTCAACCCGATCCTGTTGCTCATCTCGGTGCCGTACTTCTTCATGATGGCCGCCGATCTGAAGCACCTGGGCTACAAGCGGTCGGACATGCTGAGGATCTACGGCTTCAACCTGATTCTGTTGCCGGTCAACCTGTCCGGCAGCATCGCCTCGCTGTTGCAGCTGCTGACCGGGGAGAAGAGTGCCTTCAAACGTACGCCGAAGGTCCGCAACCGCACCACGGCCGCCAGCAGCTACCTGATTCTGCCGCTGGCGCTGATCGCCCTCTGCGTTTACACGGTGTGGGTCGACATCGAGCACCACCTGTGGAACAACCTCGTTTTCGCGGTGCTGAACCTGACGCTTTCGCTGTACGCGATGATCGCCTTCGTCGGCCTCGGCAACACGGTCGTCGACCTCTTCACCCACCTGCGCGACTGGCTGATCCGCCCGGTGACGCCGCGCTCATCCCGCACCTCCCGCGCATCGCGTTCATCGCGCTCCTCGCGTCCCGTCACTCCCCAGCCCGCAGCCTTGGGCGACTGGGCGCAGGTGCTGCACTACCGCCATGAGCACGGCGCCACCGCCGGCCAGACGACCGTACGGCTGCAGCGCAATCAAGCCGGCACCTGGAAGTCCTCCTCCACCTCGTCCCAGGCGCACGCCTTCGAGGAGTTCAGCTTCTTCACGGTCTTCCAGCCCATCTACAACATGATCACGGGCCACGTGGCCGGCTACGAGGCTCTGACCCGCTTCGCCGACGGCAGCAACCCCCGCGACGCCCTCGCCGCAGCCGCCGACCGAGGCATGCACGTCGCCCTCGACGCCGCCCTGGTCCAGGCCGCCATCACCTCGGCCGCGTCCCTGCCCAACGGCACGTGGCTGTCCATCAACGTCTCCCAGGATCTGCTGCACCGCCCCCACGACCTGGCCCCGCTGCTGGCCGAGTCCCGCCGCCCGCTGGTGCTCGAGGTAGGCGAAACCACCGACCTGCCCCAGTTCGGAGTGCCGATCGCCGCCGACGACCGCGGCACCGGCTACGAAACCCTGTCCGTCATCGAGTCGCAGCGCCCGGCCTTCCTCAAACTGGGCCTCGACTCCCTGCACGGCATCGAACACGAGACGGCCCGCCAGGCCGCGATCCGTGCCCTGGTCCAGTTCGCCGAGCAGCACGGCTGCACCGTGATTGCCGAAGGCATCGAGACGGCCGCCCAACGAGACGCCTTGGTCGCCTGCGGCGTCCCGTTCGGCCAGGGCTTCTACCTGGGCAAGCCGGTTCCGGTAGAACGAGTCCTAGCCGGGGTCGGCGGCTGGTAGCCCTTTGCGGGCGTGCGTGAGGCTCTGGCGATACTCCAGGGCCTCGGGCAGCTCCTCGTACTGCAACAGGTTGCCGGCGCTGGTCGACCACAGCGGGAAGCGGTGGCGGCGGAGGCGGGCCTCCCCGACGCCCACCGTCCAGCGGAGGCCTCGGCGGCGACGACAGCGTCTCCGCGGCCCAACGCCGGATCGCCGAGGCCCTCCGACGGGGTCGGCCAGGCAACGCGGGCGCGTCGAGCGCCTCAGCACCCGGAGACGCGGAGCCGGTCAGGGGGCCGGCAGCGAAGATCCCGTTGAAGCCGCCCAACAGCCGCCACAATCTCAACAACATTCGGCCGAAGAGCCCTGCCAAGGACAGGAACACCGTCGTGCTCCCCGGCACGGACGTGGCGGCGGACCTGGAAGGCATCTCCGCAGGTCGAGGGACGTGGGTCGACGAGACCAGCCGCTATGAGATCAACGGCCGTACGTACGCTGTGGAATCGACCGGGACGGTCTTTCCGGTCTCGGGACCCGGCCTCGTGAATCTGTCGCGGTCCGAATACAAGGTACTCAAGCAGTTGATCGGCGCCGACGGCGACATCGGCGCGGCCCGAGATGCGTTACGCCGGGACCCGAGCATCAGAGACGCTGACTGGCCGACGGCACTTGAGGTCTTCAAGTACCACAAGAGCTACAAAGGTGAAGCATGACCTACGGAATCTACTTCGACCGCGAAACGCCCGCGGAAGCGCTGCGGCAGGCGCTGCACGCCATTTACAACGTGCCGTTGGCGTCGGTGTACGCCGGGCCGTACGAGAAGCTCAACGACCACCCGGGAGCTGACCCCGTAGCCGTGATCACCCCGGCGGACGGGCAGTTCGGACATGAATTCAGCGCAGGCGACAAGCTTCGCGAACTGACCAAGGCGAACGAACTCGAGCTCGCCCGGGCCATCTGCCGTTTCGCCCACACCCGGGCACTGCTGGACGACGGCAGCCCAGCCCCCGACTACTGGTTCCTCGTCGCCGCGGACGGCAGCTACGGACGCGTACAGACCGATCCCGACAGCGACGAATTGGCCGTCCTGTACGCCCTCGAACCGATAACCGGCGAGCCCGATCTGCCGGTCGTGCCTCCGCCGGACTGGGCTCGAACCTGGTGACACTCGGCGTTCACCGCGATGCAGATGTGTGGACAGCGTCGAAGCGAGCTTGAAAGCCACGGCCGTGGTGGCCGGGGCGGTGTTGGCGATGTGGTGTTTCATGGCGGTCCTGGCCGACACGCTCACCGCGCTGAAAGGGCCATCGGCGGCGTGATCACGTTGTCGCGCCACCTCGACTGGTCCGGCCATGCCGAATGTGACTGAGTCGGCCCGCACGTCTGTCCAGCATGTACAAGGCGGTGCTGGCGGAGGCCGGCAGCGTCGACGACTTGCACATGTGGCTCAACGGTGAACTGCTTTCCCGACTCTGGCCGACGATCTGGCTACCACCACAGCTCCGGCGGCGCCGGGAAGAACGTTTCCCAGAACTCGCAGCCGCCCACACGAACGCCGCGTAGCTGGTGGATCCCTTTCACGAACGGCTCGCTCGCACGGGGCTTGCGGCGCTGAGCGATACTGCTTCGCCCTTGCCGGCAGATACGCGGTCCAGGTAGCCAGCCTTCTTGAGCGGCCCAGCGAGGACATCGATCTGTTCACCGGCTGGAACCGCCGCGACGAGTTCAGCACAGCGGTCGCAGCAACTCGCCACCGTCTCGAATCGCGTGGGCGCACACCCGCGGCCCGCGCCTGCCCGATCGTGAAGGTCGACGGGAGCCCTGACAGCTCTCCCATGGATAGGGTCCATGACTTACCGACGCTGAATGACAAGTTATCTATACAAGGATCGTTCCGCTGGCCCATCCGCCGGTTGTCAGGGTTTGAGCAAGCAGAGCGGGATCACCGCGATTCCGTCAGTGCGGCGGTACGCCTCAGACCCCGTGGTGATGACCGCCGCATCGAGTAGGTCGTCGCCGAGTTGCCCGCGCAGCCAGGTGAGGTGACGGACATCGTCATCGCTCACCGACGGAGACAGCTTCACCTCGAGCGCCACGATTCGTTGATCGGCGCGCTGGATGATGAGATCCACTTCGTGCCGACTGTCCCAGGTGCGTAGGTGATGAACTGTGGCTTCGGCTGCCTGCGCGTAGGCCCGCACGCTGAGCGTCACCAGCGACTCGAACAAAGCTCCCAACAGGGGACCGGGCCGGCGTACGGCCGTGGCCGGTGCTGAATCGTCGAGCAGGGCGGGTACGTCTACACCGAGGAGCCGGGCGGCCAGTGCCGGATCGGCGAGGTGGTGCTTCGGTGCGGCGCCGAGTCTGCTGAAAGCGCTGCGGCTGGGCAGCCAGCCGGGCACAGGATCAAGCAGCCACAGTTGCGACAGCACATCGCGGTACACGGTCGTTGTCGTCTTGGCCGGCTTGTTGGTCTCGCCGGGTGTAGCCGCGTCCAGGATGGCGTTGTAGGAACTGGTAGTTGCCGTCGCAGCGGCGTACGCGGCCAGCCACCCGCGCAGGGTATCGGGGCGACGTACCAAGTGGCCTTGCTCGGGGAAGTCTCGTTCGACGATACGGTTCAGGTAGCCGTCGAGCTGTGCCCGGCGAGCGCGCGGCGGCAGTTGACGAATGGCAGGGAATCCGGAGCGCACGATCTCCTCGGCGTAGTCGACCAGGCTCAGCGCAGTGCCTCCGCCCACGGCCGGCCGCCGCCCGGTAAGCAACTCCCCCAGGCTGACCGTCGGCTCAGCCAGGGCCCGCTCGGCCAGGCTCATCGGTCGCATCCGGAGCTGGACGATGCGCCCGGCTCCGGAATGTGTCGGCGCAGACGTGGGAGTGGCGCTGCCGGTCAACAGGAACCGAGCCGGTGCGGGATTACGGTCGACGCTGCGCCGCACAAAATCCCAGACTGCCGGTTCGCGCTGCCACTCGTCGATGAGAACCGGCGCCGGGGCGCGGTCGAGGCGCTGCGGATCGGCCGCGAGCAGCTCCCGCTGCGTCGCGTCGTCCATGGCGAAGACGGTGGCAGCGCGCCGCTGGGCCGTCGCGGTCTTCCCGACACCCTTCGGCCCCTCAAGGCTGATTGCGGGCAAGCCGCCGAGAAGCTCATCCAGCTCCTGATCGACGGCCCGCAGCTGATACGGCAGCATGCTGCAAAGCTACCGCAGAAGCATCTCAAAGGCTACCGTTCACACATCTACCATGCTCCCATACAGGCGCAGCCGCGAGGCCCAAGACGCACCTTGGCCGAACTGCCATCGGCTTGGAGAGCGGGTCAGGATCGAGCCGAAAGGGCAAGACAGTAAGGGCTCGGTAGCTTCACGTGACGATCGGTCGGTTCAGGAGTCCGGGCGCTGGATGAGTCTAAGGAAGGCTTCGAGTTCACGGTCCGGCCGGACACGGCGGCGGTAGAGCGGGCGCGGTGGCGCCCGGCACCAGCGGCGTCAACACCGGTAGCAGGGTCTCCTCGTTGACCAACAGGATCAGTTGCTGAGGCCGCCACGGCAAGCAGGGTCGCGTACCACTCGCGGAGCAGGATGCCTGACGGATGGTGATCGCGAAGGCTGGGCCCAGTTCCCCACCTCGGCTCCTAACCGAGGAGCTCGCGAATGTCTGCCGCGGTAAGTCCGGCAGAGGAGAATTCCCCGCCGTCCATCACACCGGCGAACAGTTCGGCCTTGCGGGCCTGCAAGGCCATCACCTTCTCCTCGATGGTGTCCCGCGCTACCAGGCGATAGACCATCACGTTGCGGGTCTGCCCAATGCGGTGAGTCCGGTCCACCGCCTGCGCTTCCGTCGCGGGGTTCCACCACGGGTCGAGCAGGATGCAGTAGTCCGCCTCGGTCAGATTCAAGCCGAACCCGCCGGCCTTGAGGCTGATCAGGAAGACCGGCGCGGCGCCCGTCTTGAACTCCTGCACCACGCGCTTGCGGTCGCGGGTGGAGCCGTCCAGGTACGCGCAGGTGATGCCGGCCTGTTCCAACCGATCGCGAGCGCTGCCGAGGAAGCGAGTGAACTGGCTGAACACCAGAGTGCGGTGGCCCTCCGCGACGATGTCGGTGAGTTGCTCCACGAGCAGATCAAGCTTGGTCGAAGAAACGGTGCGGTGTCGTTCGTCAACCAGCGCCACGTCCAAGCTGGCCTGCCGCAACAAGGTCAGCGAGCGGAAGATCTCAAAGCGATTCTTCTCCAGGTCACCCAGCAAGCCGAGCACCTTCTGCCGCTCCCGCTGCAGGTAGCGCTGGTAAACCTTGCGATGACCGGGCGACAGGTCGACCTCGACCACCTGTTCCTGCTTGGCCGGCAGGTCGGCGGCCACCTCGCTCTTACGCCTGCGCAGCACCAGCGGGCGGATCCGGCGCCGTAACTGGGCCAGCCGGTCCTGGTCGCGGTCACGCTCGATCGGATGGCGGTAATACTCGGTGAACCGATCGAGCCGAGGGAACAGACCAGGGGCAGCGACCGAACACAGTGCCCACAGTTCGGCCAGATTGTTCTCCATCGGCGTGCCGGTAATGGCGATCTTGAAAGGCGCCGGCAGACGGCGAGCGCACTTGTATGCCTGCGACTGCGGGTTCTTCACGAACTGCGCTTCGTCGAGCACCAGGCCGGCCCAGTCCGATGCCGCGTAATCGTCGTACTCCAGGCGGAACAGCGTGTAGGACGTGACCACAACGTCGGCCTGCTCGATCGCCTCAGCGAGATCGACCCCTCGCCGGGCCGCAGTCGAGGTGATCGCCCGAACCTCGAGATCGGGAGTGAACCGGGCCGCCTCAGCCGCCCAGTTGTGAACGACGCTGGCCGGCGCCACGACCAGGAAGCGGCCGTGTTTGCGGGCATGACACAGCAGAGCAAGCGCCTGCAGTGTCTTACCGAGACCCATGTCGTCGGCGAGGATGCCGCCGAGCCCGTTGTCGTGCAACGCGGCCAGCCACCGGAAGCCCTCCTCCTGGTACGGGCGCAGCTCGGCGTGTACCTCGGTGGGCACCGGCTGGTCGAGGGCCACGCCCGAGTCAGTGAGCGCGGCCACCGTACGCTGCCAATCTGCGGCCTGACCGGCCAACTCGCCCAATTCGGCCAGCTCGTCCCAGACCCCGGCCTGGAACCGGCCGACCCGCAGCACTCCCGGCGGACTGTCGGTGAGCGCTCGCGATTCCGTGATCAGATCGCGCAGCTGCTGGAACGCCGGCCGATCCAAGCCGAAATAGGCGCCACTGGGCAGAATCAAGAACTCCTGGTCCCGGGCGAGGGCCACGAACAGCGCCTCGAAGTCGACCTGCTCGCCGCCCACCTCGACGCGAACTGACAGGTCGAACCAATCCTGCTCGCCGGCCTCGGCGGCGCCGGTGAACGTGATGATCGGCGCCGCCTCGGTTTCCTGCAGGTTCCAACCGTCGTCGGGCTCGATCACGGACACCCCGAGTTCGGCCAGCGCGGGGATCACCGTACTCAAGAAGCGGATCATCTCGTCACCGCCGAGCACTGACTCTGAGGCGAGCCGTGGACCCAGTGGGCCGGGTTCGAGCAGGCTGGGAACGACGAGATCGCCCACCCGCTGAAGCAGATCGGCGCCCTCGTCGGACAACGTCGGCGACCAGAGCGGCTCGCCATGCCGCACGCCTGCTACCTCGACCACCCACTCCCAGCGCAATCGCAGATGCTGCCGGCGTTCGGCACTCAATGCCGCGGTCAGGGTCGGAGCACCCACCTCGGGCAGAGTCACGGCGGGTCCGGCCGGCACGACCTCCACCTGCCGGACCAGGCCCGGAAAGAACTCGGCGAAGAACCGCTCCTCGTGGTCGCCCGGAATCCGGATACTCGGCGCCTTCAGAACCTTACGAGCCGAACTCGGAAGCGGACGGGCCAGCGGAGCCAGCCTCATGGCCCGACCAGCCGGATCCGCTTCACCGCGCACACCCCACGAGACGATGCCGTGCGCCGGCTCGCCGATGAACATCGCGCTCTCCAGGTCGACCGGCATGCCGTCGTCCTGCACCACGCTTTGCAAGTACAGGTCGCCGTCGACCCGGTCCACTCGCATCGACACTCGCGCCGGGCGGCGTGCCACGACCACCGGCCCGGCATTCTTGCCGTACTCCACCATCGGCAGGCCGGACTCCTGCGCCTCCGCCAACAAGTCCCAAATACGTCGACTGCCGAACTCGTCGATGAAGATGTTCGCGTTGCTGCCGCCGTAGTAGTGCGCATGGGAGCCGGACAACTTGACGATCTCGGTCAGCAGTTGGCGGTGGTGCTTCAGGTCCGGCGAACCGCCCCCGGCATAACCGAGCGAGTGCCAGCCGATCCCGGTACGCACCCAGCCCCTGCGGCCCGGCAGCACCGGGCGCATCGAGATCCGCTGCTGGGTCTTCCTGGTCCGCGAGACGTAGGCGTTCACCAGCTCAAATTGCAGCCCCAAACCGGGATCCGCAGGCTGCGGAACCGGCTGCGTCCCGGCGATGTCACGCACCCAGGCGGACACCTGGGACTCCCATTGGCTCGCCTTCGGTCGGCGCTGGGCCGGCGCTGCGGGCTTCTTCACCACGGCCTCCTGATGAGCGGCGATCAGCAATGCCACGACATGCACGCATCCCGCATCGGGACAGCTGCACGCACCTCTCAGCGTGGGCGTCACGCCCGGGACGACCTCGCCGGCCACTTCGCCGCCGTCGCGAACCTTGCCGACCGCCCGACCGGATCCATCAACGGCCGGGTCGACGATCTCCCCGTCGTTCAGCACTGCTCGGGCTTGAAGAAAGGTGCGGACCCCGACCAACTCGCAAAGCACCGCTTCTTCTGAAGAAAGGACCAGCTTCGCCATCGTCGCCCTTCGCGAGAGTCAGCAACCCACTCTAAACGCGCAGCAAGAGGCGCCGTACGCGACGTACTCAACGAGGAACCTCCCGGCCGCCGCCAGCGCGCTCATTGCGCCGAAGGCCCGGCTGCATACCTTCTCGCACACTCACAACGAATTCGTCAGCTCCTACGAACACCTAAGTTGGCTGGAGACTGCCGTACCGGCGGGCCGGACGAGGCACTCCCCGGCAAGTGCTGCTCGAGGTGCCCGGCGACGCCGAGCATGCTGCTGACCGAATGACCTCACGCGAGTCACGCAGCGTCATTGAAGAAACGCGGATGGTTTGCGTGGGCTCGCTAGCATGCGAGGAATGTTCGGCGACGACACGCTCAACAGCGCGCTGGAGCGGATTGGCGATTGGGAGCGGTCCATAGCCGACCGCGCCGAGCAAGCGCGCCTTGGCGCTGCGGGCATCGGCTCTGTCAGCGACCGCGCGAAGCCGTGACGGACTGGTTGAGGTCACCGTCTGCGCGGAGGGCCAGCTCGTTCGGCTGCGTCTCGACGAACGGACTCGGCAACAATCCTCGGCGGCGACCGCATCCGCCATCATGGAGACCCTGCAAGCGGCCAAGGACCACCTGCTCAGAAAGTTCGAGGAAGCCACGGTCGAGACAGTCGGCCTGGACAGCGAGACCGGTCGAGCCCTGGCCGAGGCACTGCGCCGACGACTCAGGCCGCCCACCGAACCAACCGGCGAGCACCAGTGAGTGGACCGGCGTTCCAGGTTGACTCGACCGCCCTTGGCGCGCATGCCAGGACGGTCGACTCCATCGGTGACGGGCTCACCACGGCAGCCGACGCCGGACGCACGGTCCAGACCGACACCGGGGCCCACGGGCAGTTGTGCCAGTTCGTGCCGACCCTGCTCAACCAGCTTCAGCAGGCGATGGCGGACGGCATGATCACCGCGGCCACCTCGGCGCACGAGACCGCCGACGCACTGCGGTCGGTCGCCGCCGCGTACGACAGCGCAGACCACGCCTCGGCCGACAGGCTTCGGCATACCCGATGAGCTCACTCCGCTGTAGCGGCTCTTGATCCACCCCATGCGCCGGAGGTCGGACTTCCAGCGGCCACGCAACACTCTTCGCACTTTGCGAGGCGCGCCTGAAGGAGCCGCACGGCACTGCGGCGGCTGTCGCTGCGCGGCCGCCGTAGCGGCGACAAGCCACGCGCCTGGCGCCTCGTGCGCGTGGTGCCCGGCGACGCTGCCGCGGGAGGCGCACCTCGCGGTTCCGGAGGCACGAACCATCGCGTGACCCCTCGCGGACATCAAAGTCGAACAGAACTTCTGGCCGTATCATCGGCTCAGGAGGTAAAGCAGATGGCGACGATCGACCGCCCGCCGCGCGGTTCGCGGTATGTGGACCAGCGGCATTACGTCGTGCCGTCGCGTCTTGCCGATCTACACGGGCCGACCGGCGGTCACGTCACTCTCGATCGATCGTTGGATTGGTCCGGTGACAGCACCTACGACCTCGATGATCCCGGCGACCTCCAGGTGATGTACCAGACCGTCCTGAACCAGGCGGCCAGCGCCGAGGACCTCAATCGCTGGCTCGATGCCGATATCCTGCGCCGGGTATGGCCGTCTCTGTGGCTTCCTGCCCGATTGCGGGCACTGTGGCAGGCCCGCTTCTCGGACCTGGCCGCGCCGCCGCAGGCGCTCGCCGGCTGACCATGGATCCAAGCCATCTGCGGCTCGCGGAGATCGGGCTCCGAGTAGCCGGGCGTTACGGCTTCGCACTGGCCGGCGGGTACGCAGTCCAAGCGCACGGCATCCTTGACCGCCCAAGCGAAGACATTGACCTTTTCACTGCCTGGGAACGCCGTGGTGAATTTGCCGCAGCGGTTGACGCCGTCATCGACGGCTACCGCGCGGCCGGATACGCCGTCGACATCGTTCGACAATTCGAAACCTTCGCCCAGCTCGCCGTCACCGAGCCCGCCGCACCTGAGCGGCCTTACAAGGTCGAGTTGGCCGCGAACTGGCGCTCCCTGCCGCCGGTGGTGATGGACATCGGTCCGGTACTTCACATGGACGACGTCGTCGCCGGGAAGATGTCTGCCCTGTTCACTCGGGCCGAGCCGCGTGATTTCCTCGATGTCGACGCCGCCATCATGACCGGCTATTACACCCGTGAACGGGTGCTCGAGCTGGCCGAGGAAGCTGATGCCGGGTTCGACCGGCAGATCTTCGCCGACCTCCTCGCCATGCTGCACCGCTACCCGGATCGACGCTTCACGGCCTACGAGGCACCCTCTGATCACATCGCCGCCATGCGGAAACGATTCGAGGAGTGGCGGGACCAGCTCGCCACCGATCCGACGTAGCGAACGAGCCACGCGCCGGGACACCTCGTGCGCGAGATGCCCGGCAACGCTGCCGCTGGAGGCGCACCCCGCGGTACCGGTGCTCGAACAATCGCCTGAACCCTCGGAAAGGTCAATTCGGCCAGCGAAGACGCTTCACCTGTTCAGAGTGCTCGGGATGTGCTCCGCGAGCGGGGTGACACCCCGAGACCAGCACCTGGCACCCGCGGTCATCGCCGGGCACGCCGGCCGCAGGTGCGCGAAATTTGCTCCGCATGTCCTCCGATGGTCGGTGCGATGTGGGCCGCAGGCCCTCGTAGCTCAGGGGAAAGAGCATCGGTTTCCTAATGTGGACGGACCCCGATTCGCCACGCGAACTAGCTGCAGAAGCACCCATCACGAGCCCTGCTGCTATCGAGCATTCGCTCGATTTGTACTCCGCGGGTCGAGCGACCGACGCCCATCGGGGAGCCGACTTCAGACACGCCCGGATCGTAGATCCAGGGCGGGACTCGAACTTGGGGGCCCGAACCAAGAGAATGCGAAACCCGTGGTAACGATGATCGATGATCCCCTGCCGGTGGGCGCGGCCAAGTCAACACGCCGGAGAACCGGCGGCGACGGTGGTCGCTGAGCAATGCCGCATCGCCGGGCGGGTGGCCGGCTTCCCCTGCGCCGGCTCCTAATTCTCACGGCGACAAGCTCGCTCACACCACGCAAAATATGATAATAGAGATGGATCGAACCGCGGTGGACCTCCCTGGGATCGAACCGCGGTGGACCTCCCTGGGATCGAACCGCGGTGGACCTCCCTGGGATCGAACCGCGGTGGACCTCCCT
>NZ_JAMQOL010000045.1:0-1733 GCF_023717965.1 Paractinoplanes hotanensis
GGGATCGAACCGCGGTGGACCATAGTTGGCAGAATAAGAACCGCATACCCGCAGCTCAGGGCCCGATTGTGACGCTACCGGCTGTCCGCCGACGGATCCACTGACCGGCCAGTGCATAGCGCCCGCCGTAGCGCCGCCACGCTGAACCGATTCATCAGCACCGGCGCTACAGCCCCTAGTCGTCCGACCACTGCTGTTGAATCGTGATGGTCACCGCGTGCCGTCGGCCCTCTGCCACCGTCGGCGCGGGTTTCGGCTTCGGATCATCATGAAGGCCGCATAAGGCTCTTAATTCGCGAACCGCATACGGCAACGACGAACCCCTTCACCCAGCAAGGGTGGCGCCAACGGGTATCGAACCGTCCGCGTGAACCGGACGAATCTCTGAAGTTCTGCGCTTCGCGTTGTTGAACCACATCGGGCGACGGCCGGCGGCCGACTCGGGGCGGGGATCGGCCGGAGTTGGCCACCGGGTGCTACGGCGGAAGACGGCCGCCGAACAGTCGAGCGGACCTGACGCGTTGTCCACAGAAAAACACCGCGGAGGCGGGTCACATCATTGACGGGCGACTGGGAGAAGTCAGCTGACGTCCGCCCCGCCCGACCGGGATGCCAACCCGGTTGGGCGGGGGCGCGATAATGCCTTCGTGACTGCCGCTCAGACTATTGATGAGATTCAGGCGATTCTGGACCGCCTCCGGGGTGAGGTGATCGCGACCCTCCAGGTGCTCGGGATCAACTCGTTGAAGTCGACCTCGCCCCTCCCAGAGGCCGTCGTCGGCGATGCAGTCGAGAGGACGTCAGTCGAAAGCCGGCTCGTCTCCATCACTACCAGCCTCCATGTCATCGTCTTCGACCTCCAGCGGACGGGCAAGTTGGTCTGGTTGGAAAACGCTCAGCCGTACGTGATGGTTGCAGGTGCCTCGCGCCCCACAGTCCGCCTCCTACTCGCCAGCGGGCAAGGACTCGACCTGACCGAACCGGCCAAGACGAAGCGAGTCACGGTGACCGTAACGACTCGGGCGTGAGGCTGCGATCCAGCGCAGATGCCCCGTGTTCTGGAACCTCCCGAGCAGCTACTCTGAGGCCAGAGGGTTTCGCGTCAACGCACGGAGGATCATGAGCCGACAACATCACCCAGTCGACGATCTCGTGGTCTCCTCGAACTTCATCCGGGCAGTCCGGGAGTCTGGGTACCTGAGTCTGTCCACGGCGCTCGCTGAACTGGTCGACAACTCCTTGCAGGCGGAGGCGACGAACATCGCCATCAGCATCGGGTGGTCCACCGATGCCCTACCGGAGATCGTTGTCGAGGACAACGGCGTCGGTATGTCCAAGGACGAACTGCAAACCTGCCTGCGGTTCGGAGGATCGTCCCGGTTCGACGCTCGGCAGTCGTTCGGACGGTTCGGGATGGGACTGCCGGCAGCCAGCCTCAGTCAAGCACGACGTGTCGAGGTGACAACCTGGCGTGACGGTGCAGCCGAGCAATGGGTCGCGCTCGACGTCGACGCGATTGCTGCAGGATCCAGCCCAAACCTAACCGCCCGGCGCGGATCGTCCACGAGCACCAGTACGTCAGGCTGCCGCGTTCGTTGGATGCAGTGTGATCGGATTGAGTACCGTCGTCTGGCATGGCTGGAGCGCTCCCTGCACCAGGGCCTTCGCAAGGTCGAGGTATGACCGGATAGCCGGTTGTGGGGTAGTCACGCCGGTTCTGGTGGGTACATAGA